>JBBIQY010000002.1:0-123770 GCA_037442085.1 Anaerolineae bacterium | reverse complement strand
GGGCGTAGCGGGCGTACACCCGGCTCAAATCCAACTGGGCGACGATGTCCACCACGAACCGCGCCAGATGATTGGCCGGCAGCGCTTCATCCAGGCTCACCCTCGCTTTGAGGGTCGCCTCGTAATCCGGGGTTCTAAATTTTCGGCTCATGCCCACAGTGTACTACAGCCTGTTCTCACAGGCTCTCCGACAAACTGCTAGAAGTTCGTTCAAGGGCAACATGGTCAAGTCTCGGCGAACGGCGCACCACCGGGCACGTCATTCGCGGTGAGTGGCCCGCGGTCGCAATCGTCACAACCCGTCATGTGCGGCCAGGGCTGCCTGTGCCCAGGCCAGGGCGGTCATCATCGTGGGAAAGCCCAGAGTCGTGACGCCCAGGATGAGCGTGTGCTCGATTTCCGCCGGCGTGGCGCCGGCCTCCAGGGCGCGGTGGACGTGTGAATGCAGAGCGCTTTCGGAGGCGTGTCATAGAAGACCGCGCTGCCGCCTACGGGGTCAATCAGGGTGGTGTTTCCCAAGAAGGGATCCACCCGCATCGCCGCGTTGGCATGGATACCTGCGCCGCGCCGCGCCTCGCCCTTGATGGTCACCCCATCCACGATCACGTCGCGCGCGCCGTAGGCCCAGTGGCCGAAGGACAGCGAGAAGGCGATCACGCCCGGGCGCATGCCCTGCACGACCTTAATCTTGCCGACCATCGGGATGGTCTGGCCATTGCCCAGCTCCCACACCCCTTCGGGGTTGGTGGCCGAGATGATCTTCACCGCCTCGCCGTCCTTCAGCCCGCACGCCTGTGCGTCCGCTGCGTTCATCAGGATGTGGTTCTCCGGCAGAGCGGCGAGCAGCTTGGTAGCCTGTGTTGCGAGACGCCGCGGTGGATGTCCACGCACGCGTTCTTACCGTGAGACGTGAATTCCTTGGCTAGGGCCTCCAGGTCGGCGGCGCGCAGGCCCGACTGAATTGATGTGATAGATGTCCGAGTTGCCGAAGAGGGACGTCGCGCCGGGCGTAGGGCCGCCATATTACGCTTGTTCATGCTCGAAGGCCACCTTGATGGCCTTCTCTTTTCCTTTCGACATTGCGACGCGGATGGCTTCCTTATAGTCACGCAGCGGAAAGCGATGGGTGATCAGCCCCTCAAGATCCAACCGTCCGGCGTTGAGCAGGTCGAACACCCACTCGTAGGTATGCCGGCGTACCCCCTGCCAGTCGCTCATCCCGTGTCCGTAGGTGCCGACCAAGCGAACGTGATGGTACCAGATAGGGGTCAGGTCCACCTTTGGCATCGGCGCCATGTGAGCGCCGACCATCATCACCGTCCCGCCGGCGCGCACCCAGCGCAGGGCGTCGTTGAGGGTGCGCGGGTCGGCCACGCAGTCGTAGATTAGGTCGAAACCGCCGATCACGACCCCGCGATTGAGCGGGGCGGAGAAAAACTTGCCTCCCGTCAGACGCGCGACAGCGCGGTAATCGCTGCCTCTCAGGATGTGACGCGCGCCGAGTCGTTCGGCCATCTGCTGCTGATGCGGATAGCGCGCCAGAACGGCGATCTCCGCTTCGGGAACGAGCGTGTGAACGACCAGCGTGGTCAGCAGGCCGATGATGCCCGCTCCAATGATCAGGACGCGCTCGCCCGCTCGGGGCGGGAAGCGCATCACGCCGTGCACGGCGATGGAGATCGGTTCTACCAGCATCGCCTGGTCGTGCGTCAACGAGGGGGGGACGGGATAGACCTCGCTCTGGTGGGCGATGAAGGAATCGCCGAACCCGCCGCCCACACCGCGCGGCCCCGGCTCCGACCGGTTGATGCAGAAGTGGTAATCCGCCTCGGCGCAGTAGCGGCACTTCGGCTCGATCCCCAGCGTCTCGCAATGGGCGCCGGCGAAGTAGGTATCCATCAGGACACGATCCCCAACGCGGAAGCGCGTCACCTGCGGCGCAACCTCGGTGACCACCGAGACGGTCTCGTGTCCGAGCCAGAAGCGGGAGAGGCCGGGCAGGGCCGCCGGGGCAATAGCCGGATCGGCATGGACGCAGAGCAGCGAGAGATCGGAAGCGCAGATTCCGCAACCCAGATTTTTCACGCGCAGCCAGTGCGGGCCCGGCAAGGGCGGGTCGGGCAGTTCCGCGGCGCGCGCCGCCGAGAGTGGCGTCCAGACGAAATTGTGCCAGAGGGGCGCCATCGCCTTGGTGAGCAGGGCGCGCGGGATGTGCTTGTCCACGTAAATGGTGAACATCGCTTTTCAGGGGTTCATCAGGTCTTGCAGATGATGGCGGCCATCCGGTCCGGGGAGGTAGGCCAGCGGCCCCTGAGGGACGGCTGAGGCGATCTCCAGGTAGCCGGAATCCATGTATTCCCAGATGAGCTGAAAAGGCGCCTTAGCCGGATGCCATTTCTCCACGATCACTACGCCGTGGCCGGGCAGGATGGTGAAGGCTACCTGGCGCGCGTCCTGTGGATTGCGCAGGCAGACCGCCTGCGAAAATGCCTGACAGATTCCATGCGCCTGCGCTTCGGTCGCACAGGAGACCGGATAATGCTGGAATGGCGCCGCCATCGGAATGTATTCCACAAAGTCGGGGTGATACGCTGCCACGCTACGATGTCCATGCAACTTGGAACGTGTTACCGGGACGGGCCAGGAGTGTTCATTTTGGGAGAGGGAGATGGTCGGAAGCGGCTGGTCGAGCCAGATCATCTCGACCGCCTCCGATGAGGGCGGGTCGTTGCGATGCCCTTCCACCTGGCGCACTTTGGCCCCACGTCCATCTTCTCGCACGCCGACGATCACCGCCAGGTCATCGTCGGTGATGTTATCCTTATCTACCGGGCGCGCACTGCCGGTAATGGTGGCGATCAGGCCGGAGAGGCGCGGCTCCCAGGTGGCGAAGCAACCCTCGCTGTATTGATCCGCGACTGCCTTGCCCACTGAGGGAACGGCCACCAGATTGGCAATCTTCACGGTGGGGGTGAAGAAGCCGCGTTTCCCAAACTGGCGGGCGGCCTCCCTCATCTGGCGCGGTGTCTCCAGCGAACGCCAGAGGTTGGCCGGGATCGGATCGCCAACCACCTGATGGTCGGTCACCTCGCTTGTCCCGATCACGGTCGCCAGGCGTAGGGCGATCTCGCGGTAAAACGCCTCCCGCTCAACCAGACGCAGGCGTGGGTGAGCGCCGACCAGGTCAAACACATAAGCCTCTTCCGGCAGTTCTTCTCCCACGAAGAGCAGCAGGCGGATACACTTGGATTGCGCCTGGAGCACGCGCTCTACGGAGAGGATAGGCCCGCCGCGCCGACCCTGTTCCAGCAGGGTCTCGAAGGCATTCGGGGTCAGCCCCTCGAAACTCCAGTCAGCCGGGTCGGGCGGATCCTTCAGCAGGGCGTGAGCGACTCGGTCGAGAACCTGCTGCCATTCGGCCGGGCGGGCATGGAGCAGGGTGAGGATCGCGGGCGTGTGGGATAACCCAAAGCGGCGGCGGACGGTGAAGAGCAGAGCCTCGCGCCAATTCAGCGGGCGAAGGAACGGCGCTGTCGTGAGAAGCAGATCCGTTTGCGAATCGGGCTGCTCCTGGACCGTGTGCCCTAAGGCACGGAAAGCCGCCAGCAGGTCGTTGGTTGCTGCCTCCAGCAATGGGGTCTGTGGGCCTGGGGCGAAGGACAGACGCACCGGTTTCAGCCAGTCATGGATGAGAAAGGGAATGGATAAACGCTGGCTCATCTTGCCACTGTACCTCGAAGCCAAGATGCTTTTATGATAATGCGTGGGGCCATTCTACCATTGTCCCATTTGAGCTGTGTCGGCCGCATTTGATTGCGCTCTGTCGCCGATAGCGGAAACGAAAAGTGACTTGGCGCGGGATGTGCCGAGACGATCTCAGTTCGCGGGCAGGAGAAAACTCAAGGGAAGGTGCACACGCTGCCGCCAGGCTGCCTCGGAATGATCGGCGCCTTCGAACTTGCGCGTCAGCCAGTCGCGGCCAAAGGTGTAGCCTGCCGCGCGCAGGTGAGCGTCCATCCGCATTTGATACGGCTCGTAGTCGGCGTCGAGCGTCACGGTGCCGTAGTCGAAGTATAGCCGATGCGCGCCGGGGCGGGGCAGCTTTGCCGCCAAAGCGTCCACCAGCGCCTCCCCGCCAGCGGGCCAGTGCGTAGAGACGCAGCCCGCGCCGCCGAACACGTGTGGATGTTCGGTCAGGGCATATAGCGAGATCAGGCTGCCCATGCTGGAGCCCATGATGAAGGTATCAGGCTGGCCGGGCAGCGTGCGGTACCGCGCATCCACGAAGGGCTTCAGTTCAGTGGTCAGGAATTGGAGATATGCATCGGATTGGACGGGGCCGTTGAATCGGTCGGCGAAGGCAACAGCCACAGCGCGCACCGCGGCCACAGCCAGCGGCTTCTGCGGCATATAGTCACGCCAGCGGTCCGGGCCGCTGTTGGCGATGCCGACGATCAGCGCGGGGCGGGCCTGACCGGTGCGGCTCAGGTGGGTGAGCGTCTCGGCGACGCCCCAGGTGATGCCGTTGGTGGCCGTGGCGGGATCGAACAGGTTTTGTCCATCGTGCATGTAGAGAACGGGATAGCGCGCGCCCGAGGTGGCATAACCCGGCGGCAGCCACACGTCCACGCGGCGCGGCGCGGCGCAACGCGAGGGGAAGTTGGCGTGGCGGTGCAGGGTTCCGTTCTCTTTCTTCATAGGCATTCGAGCGACTTCTTGACTCGGCCTTGCGTGTTTATCGTGAGGGCAATCGAGCCACTGAAACGCCGAGAACACTGATCTCACTGAGAGTCTCAGGGCTAAGGACTGCTTCAATGTTATCAGCGACTCAGTGATTCAGGGGTTGACGGCGCCAAGGCACAATTCTGCGGGTTGCCTGACACTTGGCGACAAAGGCGCTCGTCTTTGACTTACAGCAGAAGGCTCGGCTGGTAAATTGCGGTAATATCGTAAGCGGTCACGACTTGGTAGATCAATCAGCCTTTATCCGCAAAAGCCATGACGATTCAACTCGACGATGTGACGAAGCGTTATGCCGGCCACCCGGTGGTCAGCCACGTCTCACTGACCGTGGCCGAGGGCGAACTGTTCGTGCTGCTCGGTCCGAGCGGCAGCGGCAAGAGCACCATCCTGCGCATGATTGCCGGGCTGAATACCGTGGACGAAGGCCGCATCTGGCTGCATGGTCGTGATGTAACCTCGGCGCCGCCGCAACAGCGTGAAGTAGGGTTCGTCTTTCAACACTACGCCCTGTTCCGTCACATGACGGTGGCCGAAAACGTCGAGTTCGCGCTGCGCGTGCGCGGGACGTCGCCGGCGGTGCGTCGTCGCCGCTGCGACGAGTTGCTGGAGCTGGTGGGACTGGCCGGGCTGGGCCGGCGCCGGCCCTATCAGCTTTCCGGCGGACAACAACAGCGCGTGGCGCTGGCCCGTGCGCTGGCGCATCAGCCACAAGTTCTGCTGCTCGACGAGCCGTTCGGCGCGCTCGACGCCCGCATCCGCAATGAGCTGCGCCGTGCGCTGCGCCGCATCCAGCAGGAACTCAAGCTTACCACCATCTTCGTCACGCATGACCAGGAAGAAGCCTTCGAGCTGGCCGACCGGCTGGGCGTGATGAACTTCGGGCGTTTGCTCGAAGTCGGCCCGCCCGCTGAGTTGTATGAGCGCCCGCAGACGGAATTTGTGGCGCGCTTCCTCGGCGTCGCCAACCTGCTCATCGGCGAGTACGCCCAGGGCCGCGTGCAGGTCGGGCCGTTGCAACTGGCGCTCACCACCCAACCGCCACACCTCACCGCCGGTCTGGGCGCGCGCCGCGTGCAGGTGCTCTTCCGCCCGGAGGATGTAGCGCTCGCACCGCCGGGCGCCGTCGTCGAGGGCATGCCGCTCGGCTCGGGTGTGGTGGAGGAGCAGACCTTCACCGGCTCGTACGAACGGCTGCGCCTGCGCCTGCCGCCGCTAGCCGGCGTGCTGCCTGGCCCGCCGCTGCTCACCTTCGGCGAGAGCACGCTGACGATCGAAGCGACGCGCCCGCAGGACCAGGCTCGCTGCTTCCCGTTGCAGGTGGGGCAAACAGTGCAGCTGGGCGTGCGGCGCACGCACGCGCTGGCGCATCCAGGGATGAGCTTGCTGCTGGCGACCGACGGCTCCGCGGCTGCGCGCGCCGCGGCACTGTTCGGGGGCCGGCTCGCGCAACTGGCGCATGCGCGCGTCACGCTGCTGGGCTATGGCCGCGCCGCGTCCGATCTTGACCCGCACTTGCAGCAGCTCAAGGAGCAGCTTGGCAGTGGCCTGGCGGGGCTGGAGGTGCACGCCTGGCCGGAACCCTTGCCCATCGCCCTGGCTCGCGCCCTCGAACTGCGCGCGCTCGATTTAGTTGTCGTCGGCGGGGAGCGCGTTGATCGCTTTGGCGCGCTGGCGCAGGCCGCGCTGGGGGGCGGCGACCATCACGTGCTGCTGTGCCCGCCCGCGTCCAACCTGCCCACCCACGCGTTATTGTGCGTTACCGGGAGCGAGCCGGCCAAAGACGACGTGCTATTTGCGGGCCGCCTGCTGCGCCACCTGGGCGCGCGGGCTACGCTGCTCTCCGTGCTGGACGAGGACACGCCCGAACGGCGCGCCCAGGCGCAACGCTTCCTGCAAGACAGCCTCCGCACGCTCGACCTCCTCGGTGTGCCGGGCGAGGGCCTGCTGCGCTCCGGCGCGGTGCGCGAGACCATCCACCAGCACTGGAAGCAGGATGCTTTCGATCTGATGGTGGTGGGCGCGCCGCTGTCCGCTCATGGCCGGCCCGCCGCGCTGGACGGGCTGCTGAGCCTGCTCCAGCCGGTGCTCGCCGCGCACCCCGTGCTCATCGTGCGCTCGCGCTTTGCGCGCTCCAGTGTGACGCCGCTGACCGAGACCGGGCGCATCCACATCGTCGAAGAGATCCAGCCATGATGTCTTCAGGCCGGATTCGCCTGATCTGTGCCGGGCTGGCCCTCTCGGTCTTAGCCGCCTGCGCGTCCTTCGCTTGTGGCGAAGGCGCGCCCTCAGGAACGAGCGGCGCGCTCAAGCTCACGCTCGGGGCGTACACCACGCCGCGCGAGGCCTATCGTGAAATCATCCCGCTCTTCCAGGCGCAGTGGCACGAACGCACCGGGCAGACGGTCACGTTCGAGCAGTCTTATCTCAGTTCCGGCGCGCAGTCCCGCGCCATCATCGAGGGTTTCGAGGCCGACATCGCCGCGCTCTCGCTCGAGGCCGACTTCGAACGCATTGCCAGGGCCGGGCTGATCACCCATGACTGGCGGGCGAAGCCGTACGGCGGCATGGTGAGTAACTCAATAGTCGTCATCGGAGTCCGCCAGGGCAATCCGCTCAACATCCGGGACTGGGGTGACCTGGCGCGACCCGGCCTGAACGTGCTCACGCCCAATCCCCAGACCAGCGGCGGCGCGATGTGGAACATCCTGGCGCTCTACGGCGCGGCGCTGCGTGGCCGGGTGACCGTGAATGCAGGACATTCGACCGTCCCGGCGAACGATGAGGCCGCGGCCACGGAATTTCTCAAAGCCGTGCTCAGGAACGTCAGCGTAATGGATAAGAGCGCGCGCGCCAGCCTGCTCAACTACGAGAAAGGCATCGGCGATGTCGTCATCACTTACGAGAACGAAATCCTAGTGGGCCGCCGGCACGGACAGACTTACGAGTATGTCATCCCGCAATCCACCCTGCTGATCGAGAACCCCGTCGCCGTGGTGGATGTGTACGCGGACAAACACGGCGCGCGTGAGGCCGCCGAGGCCTTCGTCGCGTTTCTCTTTACGCCGGAGGCGCAGGCCATCTTCGCCCGGCACGGCCTGCGCTCGCCCAACCCGCAGGCGGCGGCCGCCGCGCAATTCCCACCCGTCGCCGATTTGTTCACTATCGCCTTCTTCAACGGCTGGGCCGAGGCCATGCCCAAATACTTTGGCGAGCAGGGCGTGTACACGCGGGCCCTCGCCGAAGTGCAGCAACAGCGGTGACGCCGCCCCGATCTGCCAGGTCTGACCAGGTTGAGACTCGCCACGTGTCCGGCCAGAACCGGCAGGTCTTTTCCAGAAGCCATCGAACCATGACCGCTTCTGCGCCCACGCGACCGACGCCATTTCCCTGGGGCCGCTGGGGCGTGCGCGGCGTTGCGCTGGCCTACCTCACGGTCATGCTCATCATCCCGCTGGCCGTCATCGCGCAGGACGGCCTGCGTATGGGCGTGGCAGGACTGGCGCGCGCCATCCTGCAGCCGGCGGCGCTCAGCGCGCTCGCCCTCACGCTGTGGACGGCGGCGATCATGGCCGTCATCAACGCCGTGATGGGGTTGCTGACCGCGTATGTGCTGGTGCGCTACAGCTTCCCCGGCAAGGCGGTGCTCAATGCGATTGTGGATGTGCCGCTGGCGATCCCCACCTTAGTGACCGGCGTGATGCTGGTGATCCTGTATGGGCCGCAAAGCGCGCTGGGCGGCTGGCTGGGCCAGACGCTCGGCTGGCGCATCATCTTCGCGCCGCCCGGCATCATTCTGGCCCTGCTCTTCATCACGCTGCCCTTTGCCGTGCGCACCGTGCAGCCCGTGCTGGAAAGCCTGGAGCGCGATCAGGAAGAGGCCGCCGCCACGCTCGGCGCGAATGCCTGGACGATCTTCTGGCGCGTGACCTTTCCGGCGCTGGCCCTGCCGGTGACCGGCGGTGCGCTGTTGAGCTTTGCACGCGCCATCGGCGAGTTCGGCTCGATTGTGATCGTGGCGGGCAACATCCCCTTCCAATCGCAGACGGCGGCGGTGTACGTCTTCGGCCTGGTCGAGTCGGAGAATCGCCTGGGCGCGAGCGCGGTCTCGCTGGTGATGCTGGTGCTGGCGTTGGCGTTGGTGTTGATCGTGGATGGGCTGCAACGCCGGGGCGGATGGCATGAGGCGCACTGACGGGCCGGGCTCGAGACGAGTCTCTAAGCCGCCGACGGCTATAGATTGGACCAGCGTGCGGCGGCGTTTGCTAATCGGCGGCGTCGTGCTCTACCTCGGCGTCATCGTTCTCGCGCCACTGACTGCGCTGCTCACGGGCGCGCTGGCCGAAGGGGCGGGCGCGCTGTTCGCTGCCTTGAGCGAGCCGGAGGTGTGCGCGGCGCTCGGGCGGACGCTGCTCATCGCCGCCATCACGCTGGCCGTTCACGCCGTCTTCGGCACGCTGACGGCCTGGGTGCTGGTGCGCCACCGCTTTCCTGGCCGGCGGCTCCTCAATGGGCTGGTGGACCTGCCGTTTGCGCTGAGCGCCGTCGTCGTCGGCTACCTGTTGCTGCTGCTCTTTGGTCGCAACGGCTGGTTGAGTCCCTGGCTGGCGGCCTGGGAGATACGTGTGGCCTTTGCTCTGCCCGGCATGGTCCTGGCGACCCTGTTCGTGACGCTGCCGTTCATGATTCGTGAGCTGATGCCGCTGCTGGAGGAGTTCGGCGTGGAGCCGGAGCAGGCAGCGGCTACCCTGGGCGCAAACGGCTGGCAGACTTTCTGGTGGGTGACCTTCCCGGCGCTGCGCGGCGGCTTCACCTACGGCCTGATCCTGACACTGGCGCGCGCGCTGGGTGAGTTCGGCGCGGTGCTGGTCATCGGCGGCGGCATCCAGGGCCGCACCGACACGCTCACCGTCTTCATCTTTCAGGCGCTGGAAGAGCGCCAGTACATCGGCGCCTATGGCGCGGCACTGATGCTCGGCTTGTTCTCGCTGACGATCGTCCTCGGAGCGGACCTGTGGCGCAGGCGCGCGGCGGGCGGAGGGGCCTGAGGTGCGGGTCTGGCGGAAGTAATGCCTTCGCCAGACCCCCGGTTTAGAGATCGGCTCTGGGCGCGCTCACGGGCTGGGCGTTGGCGTCTCGCTCGGAACCAGCCCCTCAGGTGTTGGTGTAGGCGGCGGCAGGCAGTTCGAGCGCGTGTCCGGTACCTTGTTGGTTACGGCGAAGACCTGGTTCTCAAAAGCCAACACGGCGTTCAGGGTCACGATATCAAACCAGGTGTTGCCGGGCTTGAGGGCGATGATTTGCCCGGCATTGTCGAACAGCCGCAGGCGCATGTTAGTTGTGGCGTCACGCTGCCAGCGGCCCTCGATCAACTGCCCGTCGCGGAAGACGCGCGCCGGCCCGATCGTCCATACCTGGATCTCCACGCCGCAATTGCCGCCGTCGAGGAAGTCCTCCGGCACCAGGTTGTTCACATGGCTGACCGAGAGCAGCACCACGTTGGCCGCCGTGATCGGCGCATTGGTCAGCGCATCGGCGTGCATTACTAAGTCGCCGCCCGGGCCGGTTTCCTGCCAGCGGTTGTAGCGCCCGGTGTCCGGGTTGTAGCGCCAGGCCACCTGCGCCGCGCCGGAGAAGCGAATATTCAACTCGACCGCTGGCTGGCCACCGACCGGCGGAGCAGTGCTGAATGCCAGCCCGTTCAGCTCGGGCTTACCCAGGCCCTGCGTCGTCTTGCCGGCCAGCGTCTGACGCACCGAGTCCGTGTTCACAAACAGCGAGTTGATATCGTTGGGCGCTTCGCGGCAGAGCGGCGGGCAGTTGTAGGCACTCTCCTCGGAGACCAACCGCCAGCCGTTGACGCCGCCCAGCCATGGGCTCCGGCGTAGCTTGTCCATCGTGCCGAAGCTGGAGCCGGAAGTAACCAGCGCTGCCTGGAACATCGGCGCGATCTCGGCATCCACGTAACGCGCCGAGCGCACCGGGCCGATCTTCGCCACATCGTGCTGCAGGTAGACGGCGGTGAAGCGCGTCAGGCCGGCCTCGGTCAGATGCTCCACCACAATGTCGGCCAGGGAGAGGCCCCACTGCGGGCGGGCGCTGAGCGGAAAGTTGGTGATCTTCAGGGCAAGCGGGATTCGATTGAGTTTGGCCGGGTCAACCTGCTGGCCGGTCAGCGGGTTGATGTTGTCCGGGTAAGTGTCCGGGCCGTAGACCGGGATCGTAGTCGCTGGGGGAGGCGCGCTGGGCGTCTCGGCGACGGGCGGAGAGGCCGGGACGGTCGGCTGCGGCGTCGGGGTGGCCGGGACGGCGGGCGAGAGGTTGATCGTGATGAGGGGCGTGGGCAGGGCTGTCGGCGTGGCCGGGCCGGCGCAGGCGGTGAGAACGATACACAGAGCGGCGAGCGTCGCGCCGGTTCGCGCACGCTGCCAGACAAGAGCGGGCATGCTAGCGTCTCCTGAAACACAGCGTCGGGCCTGCGCCCGACGCGCCGGAAACTCCCCGGCGGGCGCGATTGTAGCATAGGCCCTCCCCCCGGCGCTGACTTCCCGCTCGGAGAGGGGCGCTTCGCTGACGGGGGTGGAGGGGCAGGGGTGAAGGATATGCTGGTTACAAAACCGTTTTGTTTGACGCCTATCCTCCGCTGCCTTATAATCCGCCGCGTTAAGTGAAATTCGAGGCGGTTCGCTGTTGAGGTCCGGATGCCGCTCAAAGGCAACCTGCGTGATTTTTCGACGACCAATTTACTCAACCTGATCAACCTGGCGAAGAAGACGGGCACGCTGTTGATCGAGGGGCCAAACCAATCGGCGCAGATGTCGTTCCGTAACGGCAAGCTGGTGTACGCCGCTATGGGGCAGGAGGACGGCCATCTGGCGACCGTGCTGCGCAAGGCGGGCCGACTGACCGAAGAGCAGGCGCGGGTGCTGCGCGCGCGCGCGGCCACCGCCACCGACAAGGAGCTGGGCTTGCTGCTCATCAACGCCGGCTACGTCAGCCAGAGCGACATCCTGCACAGCCTGCGCCATCACATGCTGGAGGTCGTCTACCGCCTGTTCACGTGGGCGGAGGGGCTGTTCCGCTTCGAGCCGACGCTGATGCCGGGGGAGGACAAGATCACCGTCCCCATCGAGCTGGAGAGCGTCATCATCGAAGGCTCGCGGCGCATGCAAGAATGGGCGCACCTGGCGGAGGAGCTGCCCAACCTGGATATGGCCTTTAAGTGGGCCGAACGGCCCAACGCGGCTAATATCCGCAACATGAACCTGAGCGCCGACGAGTGGCGCGTGGTCTCCTATATCAGCCCCAAGAACTCTATGCGCGCCATGGGCAAGGCCCTGGGCATGAGCGACATGGAGATCCGCAAAATCTGCTACGGCCTCTTGCAGGCCGGCCTGGTGGAGCTGGTGCGGCCCGCCGGGATGACCACCCGGCCCCTGCCGCCGCCGCGGCCCGCCGGCGGCACCCGGCCCCCGCCCGACCCGAAACAGCAGGCCAGCATCGTGACTAAACTTATTGCGCGCATCCGATCGCTGTAAGGGCGGCGCGCGTTTTACAAGGCATTGGAGAGAGGTACCCCGATGCAGCAATCGGTCAAGATGGTGGTCACCGGGCCGTTCAACTCCGGCAAGACCAACTTCATTCAATCGGTCAGCGAAATTGACGTGGTCTCCACCGAGCGCAAAATTTCGTCGGCAGCCGAACGGGTGAAGGATCAAACCACCGTGGCCATGGACTTCGGGCGCATCACGGTGGATAACGAGCTGGTGCTTTATCTGTTCGGCACGCCCGGCCAGAAGCGCTTCGACTTCATGTGGGAAATCCTCTCCGAAGGCATGTTGGGCTTCGTGGTCATGGTGGACAGCACCCGGCCCGAGACCTTCCGCGAAGCCAAGAGCATCCTGGAGACCTTCCGGGCCTACGCGCCCACGCCCTACGTCGTCGCCGCCAACAAGCAGGATGCGCCCGACGCCTGGGAACTGGACGATCTGCGCATCGCTCTGCGCCTCGACCCGGCCATCAAGCTGTTGCCGTGTGTGGCGACTGACAAAGAGAAGGTCAAGACCGTGCTCTTGGAGCTGCTTTACGCCATCCTGGCCGAGATGGAGACCGAGCCGTGAACGGCGCTGTGGCCCGGGCCGGCGCGCACCGCCTGGTTGCGTCTACTCCCTGTTCTCTGTCAAGCGCGCTGTGAGTTCCATTGTCACCCCGCAAGGCATCGTCCATTATGAAACTTACGGTTCGGGCGCACCCGTCATCCTGCTGCACGGCTGGCTCGGCTCCTGGGGCCTGTGGCAGCCGACGATGGAGGCGCTGGGCCGCCGTTACCGCTGTTACGCGCTCGATTTCTGGGGCTTCGGCGAATCCGGCAAGAAACGCGACTCGTACCAGGTGGACGACTTCATGGAGCTGGTCAAACAGTTCATGGACGCGCTGGGCATCGAGTCTGCCCCGCTCATCGGCCACTCGATGGGCGGCACCACAGCCCTCGGCACCGCGCTGCGTTACCCGGAACGGGTGCGCCAGGTGTGCGTCATCGGCTCACCCATCGTCGGTTCATCGCTGTCGCCCTTTCTCAAGATGGCCGGTGTCCCGTGGATCGGCTCGCTCGTCCGCAATCTGCCCGACCAACTGGCGCTCGGCCTGCGCGTCTTCGCTCCGGTCATCACCCGCGACCCGGCCCGCTGGTATCCGATGATTACACGCGATATCTCACGGACGACGGTCGAATCGTTCTTCAGCAGTATCAACTCCCTGGGCCGGACGGATCTGCGCGCGCAACTGCCGTCCGTGCGGCTGCCGGTGACGGGCGTCTACGGCCTGCGCGACATCATCGTCCAGCCCGAACAGCACGCCGTGCTGAGCCAGGCCGTCAAACACGCCCACATCGCCGTGATGCCGCGCTCCGGCCACTTCCCTATGCTCGATGAGCCGGAGGTTTACCTAAAGCACATCAGCACGTTTCTGGAGAACCATCAGTGATGCGCGCCGTGCCCACCTCGGGGGTCGATTCGTCCCACGACCTGTATTATCCGAACAAGATGGTGCGCATCGTGCTGCTGGCGCTGGAGGAGGTGATGGGCCGCAACGGCGTCAACGCCGCCCTCAACCTGGCCGGCCTGCGCCACCTGGTGAACAACTATCCACCCAATAACTTCGACCGCCAGGTGACGTTTGACGAAATCGGCTCGATCATGCGCGCCCTGGACGACAGGTACGGCCCGCGCGGCGGGCGCGGTATTGCGCTGCGGGCCGGGCGCGCGGCCTTCAAATACGGCATCAAGGAGTTCGGCCCCATCCTCGGCATCGCCGACCTGGCTTTCCGCCTGTTGCCGCTCAACATGAAGCTCAAGGTCGGCGCCGACATCTTTGCCGAAGCCTTCAACCGCTTCAGCGACCAGCGCGTCCACATCATTGACGAGGAGGAGCGCATCATCTGGCAGAACCAGACCTGCCCGATGTGCGCGGGCCGCAAGAGCGAGACGCCCTGCTGCCATCTGGCGGTGGGCATCCTGCAGGAGTCGCTCTACTGGGTGAGCGGCGGCAAGCACTTCGAGGTCACCCAGACCACCTGCCGTGCCATGGGCGATGACCTGTGCACCTTCCTCCTCGACAAGAAGCCGATGGATTAAACCTCTCGCCAGCCACCTCGTCCGTTTTATCCGCCGTCACCAACCATTTCCCACCAAACCCAACCTCCGGCCTAACTCTCTTCTTACACATAGGCCGAGCTCAGCGCGCTGGCGCGATGGTAGGATACAATGCAGTCCGGCTCCGCTGAAGGGGCCGGGGCTTTCGCCATGCGTAAGATCATCCTCCGCGACGAGCGCCACATCCACCCCTTCAACGAAGAAGCGCGTGATCTGCGCCTGCAGAACAAGCCGCTCTGGCTGCACCAGCGCGACACGCTGGCCCGCTACGTGGACCAGGAACTGGAGGCTGCCAGCTTCGCCCAGCTACCGCGCCCGGTGAAAGTGGAGACCCTGGTCTACCGCGACAACCTGTACTTCGATCAGGCTTACATTGACGAGTTCATTACTTCGGCCCGGCGCATGGGCAAGGCCTGCCGCGCCGCCTTTACCCAAAACAACAAGACCTTCGTCAAGCATGCCCTGCCGCTCGCCAACAGCTACACCCGGCTGGGCGAGCACTTCTTCGCCGACTTGTGGTATTTCCCGCCCGGCGCCGACCTGGATGCGCCGCCCGAGCCGCTCGTCATCAACTTCCAGTCGCGCGAGATCGGCTTCTATCGCGTGCCGACCTATATGAGCAACGAGAAGGGCGAGATCGTCTTCCAGGTTCCGCTGCGCGGCCTGCTGGCGATTGACTCGTGGGTGCACGTCTACATCTGCGATGCCGTCTACGGGCTGTTCGGGCGCGGCGCGCGCTTCGAGGACCGGCTCAACAACGACCTGGGCTACAACCTGCGCGTGCTGGCCCGCTCACTGCTCGAGGGCAAACAGGTGCTCCAGTGCTCGGAGCTGGTGAAGATCGGCAAGAACTGCATCATCCATCCCTCGGCCATCATCAGCGGCCCGGCCACCATCGGCGATAACTGTACGATCGGAGCAGGGGTGGTCATCGAGAACAGCGCCATCGGCGACAACGTGAACATCTCGCAGGGCTGTCAGGTGATGCTCTCCACCGTCGGCGACGGCGCGTTTCTCCCCTTCCGCGCCTCGCTCTTCCTGACCACTCTGATGGAGCACAGCATCGTCGCGCAGAATACCTGCCTGCAAATGTGCGTCATCGGGCGGCGCACCTTCATCGGCGCGGGCAGCACCTTCACCGACTACAACCTGCTGCCGCAGCCCATCCGCGCCCTCAACGGCGACGGCGAGCTGGCCGAGGCCGGCGCGCCCGTGCTCGGCGGCTGTGTGGGCCACAACTGCCGCATCGGCTCCGGCATGATCATCTACCCCGCCCGCACCATCGAGTCCGACGTGGTGCTCTTCGCCAGCCAAGAGCGCCGCGTCATTGACAAGGATGTGGCCTTCGAGGACAGCGACCATTTGCGCGCGCGCAACGCCCACCTGCACCAGCGCCTCTACCCGCGCAAGGGCGAGAAGGCGGCGGAGACATGGTGATGGACACCTTCGCCTTCATCATCCACCCGATTGACCCCAAGCGGGACGTGAGCCGCAAGTTCCCGCTGCTGGGCAGGGTGCTGTCCGTTGAACAGATCAATTTCTTCAGCACTTTCTTCCCGCCCGTTTACATCAGCACGATCACCGGCATCCGCTCGACGGCGACGGGCAAGGAGATCAAGGGCTGGTTCGTCGCCTGCCCGTATACGCCGCAGCGCATGCTGGAGCTGCCCGAACGCACGGTGTACGCCAAGATCGTGCAGACCGGCAAACTGGCGCAGAAGCTGGGCGCACAGGTGCTCGGCCTGGGCGCGTTCACCTCGGTGGTCGGTGACGCCGGCGTGACCATTGCGAAGCAATTGTCCATCCCCGTGACCACCGGCGACTCGTACACGGTGGCCGTGGCCGTCGAGGCCGTGCGCGCCGCTGCGCAATGGATGGAGATCCCGCTTCACACCGCCCGCGCGGCCGTCGTCGGCGCGACCGGCGCGATTGGCGCGGTGGCTGCCGAGCTGATCGCCCGCGATGTGCAAACGTTGTGGCTGGTGGGTCGCCGAGTCGCTGCGCTGGAAGCCGTACGCGACCGGATCATGACGCGGTCGTCGCGGCGGATCTCGCCGGCGCGGGTCGAGGTCGCGACTGACATGCGCGGCCTGAAGGACGCTGACCTGATCCTGACCGTAACCAGCGCAGTCGAGGCCGTGATCGAGCCGGAGCACCTGAAGCCGGGCGCGGTAGTGTGTGATGTGGCCCGCCCGCGCGACGTGGCTGCGCGGGTGGCCGCCGCCCGCGACGACGTGCTGGTGATTGATGGCGGCATGGTCGAGGTCCCCGGCGACGTGGACTTCCACTTCGACTTCGGCTTCCCGCCGCGGATGGCCTATGCCTGCATGGCCGAGACGATGGCACTGGCGCTGGAAGGCCGCTGGGAGAGCTACACGCTGGGTAAGGACCTGACCGCGCCGCAGGTCGAGGAGATCGCGCAGATTGCGACGCGGCATGGCTTCCGCCTCGGCGGCTTCCGCTCCTTCGAGCGCGCCGTCACCGCCGAGCAGATCGAGAAAGTGAAAGCGGCGGCGCACCGCTACAGAGAGGTGCTGGCATGAAAGCGCGACAACTGCTCGTCGTCGAAGACGACGCCGACACCCACAGCCTGCTGCACATGTACTTCACCGAGCACGGCTTCAACGTCAGTGTGGCCCGGCGTGGGCCGGAGGCGCTCAGCCTGGCGCGTCAGAGCCTGCCCGATCTGATCTTGCTGGACATCAACCTGCCGGAGATGAACGGCCTGGAAGTCTGCGCCGCACTTCGGGCCGCGCCGCGCACGGCCCATATCCCCATCATCTTCATCAGCGAGCGCGCCACCCAGAACGACCGGCTGACGGGCCTGAGCGCCGGCGCCGTAGACTACCTCAGCAAGCCCTTCGATCTGGAAGAACTGCGGCTGCGGGTGCTGGCCGCCATCAAGCGCGCCGAGCGCGACAATCTGCTCGACCCGCGCACCGGCCTGCCCACCGGCCGGCTGGTGGATGAGCAACTGGCCGCCGTGCGCGCGCTGCCGGGCTGGTGCGTGCTGGAGTGCCAGCTGGAGTCCTTCCGCCCGTTCGTGGACGTGAACGGCTTTGCCGCCGGCGACGACGTGCTCAAGTTCGCGGCGCAGGTGCTGCGCGAGGTGGTCGCCGAGCGCGGCGGCCCCGATGACTTCATCGGCCAGCCAGCCAACGACGCCTTCGTGGTGCTCACCAACGCCGCCGACAGCAGCGGGCTGGCGGAAGCGTTGCGCGCCCGCTTCGCTGACGGCGTGAAAGCGCACTATTCCTTCCTGGATGTTGAACAGGGCTATGTCTCGATCCGCGACGGCGACGGGCGATTGACGCAAGCGCCGTTGATGACGTTGACCGTGAAAAGGAGTGTTAAATGAACAAGGGCCGTATTCTTGTCGTGGAAGATGACTTCGACATCTCCAACATGCTGCGCATTTACTTCGGCGGGCAGGGCTTCGAAGTCAGCGTCGCCCCGCGCGGCCGCGACGCCCTGGAGATGACGCGCAAGGGTCTGCCCAACCTGATCCTGCTCGACATCATGCTGCCGGATATGGACGGCTACAGCGTCTGCCGTGAGCTGCGCACCACCACCCGCACCAGCCATGTGCCCATCATCTTCCTCACCCAGCGCGACGAGCGCAGCGACAAGATCGAGGGCCTGACGCTGGGCGCGGACGACTATATCACCAAGCCCTTCGACATCGAGGAGCTCAAGCTGCGCGTGCAAAACTCCATCGCGCGCCAGGAGCGCGAGAACTCGCTCGACCCGCGCACCGGCCTGCCCTCGGGCCGGCTGATTGAAGACCAGCTGCGCCGGATCATCCGCGAGCAGAACTGGGCCCTGCTCGATTGCAACCTGCGCTACTTCGACCGTTTCCGCGACGTGTACGGCTTCATCGCGGGCGATGAAGCGCTGCGCTTCACCGCCATGCTCATCGGTGAGGTGATTGACGAGGTCGGCACCTCCAACGACTTCGTCGGCCACCCCGGCGGCGATAATTTCATCATCCTCACTGCCGCCGACTGCGCCGCCGCGTTGCGCGACCGGCTGAAGGCCCGTTTTGCCGAGGAGATTGTCACCCACTACAACTTCATTGATCGTGACCGCGGCTACACCGTGGCCAAAGACACGCGCGCCGACGAGGAAAAGGAGATTCGCGTCCCACTGATGCGCCTGGCCGTCGGCATCGTTACACCCGAGGCGCGCCCATTCTCCGATATCCGCGAGATCACCGAGCTGGCTGCCGAGGCCCGGCGCCAGGACGCGGCTGCCGACCCGGTGGTGGTGTAGAGAGCGGGCCGCTGAATGTTCGACCATCCGCTTCAAAGACTAGATGACGGAGCCGATTGAGTTTGCGCTGATCGCGGTGGCAACGGGGCTGGGCCTGCTGGCCCTGGTTTTTGTCGCGCTGCGCCTGGTCGCGCCGCGCGCGCCGGAGGTCAGCCTGCTCGCGCCGGTGGCCCTGCCGATGGAGAGCACGCCGGAGACCGGGTTGGTGGTCGTCCAGCAGGGTGGCAAGCTGCTTTACACAAACGAGCGCGCCCGCCAGTTCTTTGACCTCAACGGCGAGGCCGTTAGCCTGAACAGCCTGGCGCGGCGTGTCAGCCCCAGCGATTCATTCCTCGAACTGTTTGCCGGCGCCGGCTCGGCGCGGCTGAGCGTGGATGCCTCTGGTCGGCAGTTGGAGGCCACCTCCCTGCACCTGCCGGGTGAGGCCGGGCAGCCCAGCCGCATCGTCCTGCTGCTCAAAGAAGCCAGCCGCATGCTTTATCGCATCGCCGATGCGCCGTCGCAGGAGGCCCTGCGCCTCGTCGCCGATCTCAACCGCGAGATCGCCGCGCAGTTGGAACTGCCGCAGGTGCTGCAAACCAGCCTGGATTGCTTGAGCCGCGTCTATCCTTACGATATCGCCCAGATTAACTTGTGGGACACGGCAGAGCAGACTTTGCGGCCGGCGCAGATCAGCGGCCCGCGCGAATATGAGCGGTTGGTGACGCGCAACGGTTGGAGCTATCGCCTCGGTGAATACCTCACCGGCTACGTGGCCGAGCGCCGTGAACCGGTCATCGTCGGCGACCTGAAAACCTTCACCCTGGCCCGGCCCCGCCTCAGTCTGGATGATTGGCCGCTGCGCGGCTATGCCGGCCTGCCGCTCCTCGCCAGCGATCAGTTCCTGGGTACGCTGGAACTGGCCAGCTTCACCGAGAACGCCTATAAGCCCGCCGACGAACCGCTGCTGGCCGCACTGGCCGAACAGATCGCCGTCGCCATCCGCAACGCTTACGCTTACGCCGAGCAGCAGCGTCGCGCCGACGAGTTCGCCAGCCTGGCCGAGATCACCCGCGCCACCGAAGCCACCGCCGAGCCGCGCGAGCTGTACCGCCGCCTGACCGGCGCCATTGCGCGGCTGATGAAGGTGGACATGGTGGGCTTCCTGTTCTACGACGAGCGGGAGCGCGCCCTGATTGCGCAGTTGCCGTTTCACGGCGTGCCGGATGCCGCGCTGGAGAACTATCGTCTGCCGGTGCCGGCCAACAGCGCCGGCGAACGCCTGTGGCGTGAAGCGCCGTATTTGCTGCTGAATGCGTTGCGCACCGAGCCGGCCGTGGCGACGCTCGGCCTGACGGCGCTGGTGGAATTGACCGGCGCACAGGCCACACTGCTGGTCCCGATCACGCGCGGCGAAAAGCGCCTCGGCGTGATTCAGGTGTGCAACCATACCAGCGGTGCGCCCTTCACCGAGTCGGAGGTGCGCTTGTTGAGCGCCTTCGCCAGCCAGGCCGCCGTCATCCTGGAAAATGCGCGGCTGGTGCGCGAAGCCCAGGCCCGCGCCGCTCAGGCCGAGGAACTGCGCCAGATCGCCGCCGGCGCTGCCGAGGGCACCGACCTGGATAGCATCCTGCGCCTGGTGATGGAACGCTCCGCCGCCCTCTTCCGCTTCGACATCGGCCTGATTGCATTGTTGGATGAGGCGCGCGGCGAATTGCGCCCGCACCCGGCCTCGGTGTACGGCCTGGCTGCTGCCGCCGCCGCCGACCTGGTCATTCACACCGGCGATCCGCAATTCACCTACTCGGTCACACGCACGCGACGGCCTTTCGTCACCGGCAATGCTCAGCGAGACCGACGCATCATCGGCGTCTATAAGCCCTGGGTCGAACGCTACGGTGCGCAGAGCGTCATGGACGCGCCGCTCATCGTCGGCGACCGGAGCATTGGCGAGTTCATCGTCATATCGCGGCGGGCAGGCGCTTACTCCAAAACCGATCTGCGGCTACTGGTCACCGTCGCCGCGCAGGTGGCCTCCGCCATTGACCGCGCCCGCCTGCACGCCGCGACCGACCAAACGCTACAGCGCCGCGTCGAGCAGTTAACGGCGCTGACGCACATTGGGCGCGAGCTGAACCGGACGCTGGAACTGGACCCGTTGGTGCGCTTGGTGCGTGAGGAATTGCTGCGCACCACGCCGGCGACGGAGGTTTCGATTGTCGTCCTGGAAGCCCCGGCGACGGAGGTGCCGCCGCGCATCGCCCTCCGCGTCGGCGACGGAGACGAGCCGGGCGAGCTGCCGCTGCCCTCGGCTGCGCTCAGCAGCGACGAGCAAGAAGTGCTGAAGACCGGCCGCGCCCTGCACCGGCCCGGCCCGACCAGTCGGCTGCTCGTGCCAATTATGGAACAGGAAGAGGCCGTCGGCGTCATCGCCCTCACCGCCGTCGACCCCTTTGCCTTCGACGAGACGGCGCTGGAGACGGCCAGCGCGCTCGCTGCGCAAACCGCCATCGCCGTCGCTAACGCCCGCCGCTATGCGGAGCAGATCAAACGCAGCGAGCAGTTGCGCCGCCGCGCCGACCAGCTGGCCCAGCTGTTGGAGCTGGCTCGAACGGTCCGCTCCGATCGGCCGCTGGAGGTCAACCTGGAGGCCATCGCCTTTGGTTTGCAGGAGGCGGTCGGCTTCAACGTCGTCAATATCCATCTGCTGGAGGCGCAAACGCGGCGCACCCGGCGCGCGGTTGCCGTGGGCTTGCCGCTGCCCGTCATCGAGGCGACGCGCGGTGTGCAACATGCCTGGGAAAACATCGAGCGGTTGATGCGCGACGAGTTCCGCCTCAGCCAATCGTACTTCCTGCCGCAGGAGCGGGCGGCGCACCTCACGGTCGGGCTGGAGACCATCCCCATGCCGGGGGGCGAACGCGTGAGCGAGAGTGGGCCTTCGGCCTGGCACCCGGACGACCTGCTAATTGTGCCGCTACAAGGGGCCGGGGCCGAGCCGCTCGGCTTCATCAGTCTGGACGACCCGCGCGACGGCCGACGCCCCAGCCGCGCCGTGATCGAGGTCGTCGAGATTTTCGCCAACCAGGCGGTACAGACTATCGAGAATGTGCGCCTGTACCAGGCCGCCGAGCGCCGCGCCCGGCGTTTGCTGGCGCTGCACCACGTCACCCAGCGCCTGTCCGAGTTGACCGCGCCCGATGAACTATTGCAAGCCATTGCCGAGGCCCTGCTGCACGAGATGAAGCTCGACGTCGTCGTGATCGCCTTCCCACGCGACGGGCATCTCATGCCGGTGGCCCAGGCCGGCGCCATCCGGCCCGAGATCAAGCTGGAAGCGTTGTTGCGCCAGACCAACCCCCTGGCCCATACGATTGACCAGGAGTTCGCCGCCTTCTCCACCAACGTCCGGCGCTCGGACTGGGAAACGTCGCCGCTGATCATCCTGCTGCGCATCCACTCGTTCATGTGCGTGCCCATCGGCGCGCCTGGCCGGAACCTGGGCGCATTGTTTGCCGGCGCGCAGTCGGCGGAAAGCGCGCTGGAAGCCGCCGACCTGGAGCTGTTCAACATCCTGGCGAACCAGGTGAGCGCGCGGCTGGAGAGCCTGCAACTCGAACGCGACATCCAGATGCGCGCCACGCAACTGGCGGCGCTGGCCGAAGCCTCGCGCCAGATGACCGCCACCCTGCGCAGTGAGGACGTGGTGCAGGCCGTGCTCACCCACCTGCGGCCCATCATCCCCTATGACAGCCTGACGCTCTGGCTGCGCAGCCCGGATGGGCGCGGCCGCGAACGCAGAGCGTTCGACCGCGATCTGCTGCGCATCGCGGCCGCCCAGGGGTTCGAGAACGACGCCGAGCGGCTGGGCTTGACGGTGGCCATTGATGACAGCGCCCTCTTCGCCGAGATGGCGCGCACCGGCCAGGCCGTCATCGTCCGCAACACCCATGCCGACCCGCGCTTCCCAGGCGGCGAGTATCAGCCGACGCGCTCATGGCTGGGCGCGCCGCTCATCGCCAAAGGCCAGGTCATCGGCGCCCTGACGCTGGACGCGACGGCCCCCGACTTTTACTCGCCGTCCGCCGCGCAACTGCTGTTGGCCTTTGCCAACCAGGCCGCCGCGGCGCTGGACAACGCGCGCCTCTTCGAAGAGAACGTCGAGCGTGGGGAAGAGGTGACCGCCCGCTCACAGCGGCTGGCCCTGCTCAACCGCGTCTCTGCCGAACTGAGCGGCACGCTCGACCCGGAGACTATGTTCGGCGTGCTGCTGCGTGAGCTGCTGGCCGCTGTCAACGTCGGGCAGGTGGCGGCCTATGACCTCGAGCCGACCGAGGCCGGCGTGTTCCGCGTCATTGCCCGGATGCCGATGGCTGCGCCGACCCTGCCGCTGCCCGCCTCCCTGGTTGCCCGTATCCACGAGTCGCTCGCGCCCGTGGTGGTGAACGATGTCGCCGACGAACCGCTGCTGAGCGCACCGGAGCGAGCGGCGCTGGAAGCCGCCGGCGCACAGTCGTTGCTTGCCATGCCGCTGGTTGCGGCCCGCACGTTGGTGGCCGCCGTCGTCCTGGCGGAAACGTCCGGCCGGCACGGCTTCACGCCCGGTGAGATCGAGCTGGTGCAAACGCTGGCGAACCAGGCCGCCGTCGCCATCCAGAACGCGCGCCTGTTCGATGAAGTGCAATTGCGCGCCGCCGAACTGAGCCGGCGCAACGAACGCATGCGGGCGCTCAACACGCTCTCCAGCACCCTCAGCGCCACGCTCGAGGCCGAGACCCTGCTGCGCGAATCCGTCGAGCAATTGGCGGAAATGTTTGGCGCCGATCATGTCAGCGCGCTGCTGGTGGACGAACTGGCGCTGCACGCCAGTGTGGAGGCCGAGGCCCCGCCGCTGGGAGCGCGCGGCCTGCGCCTGCTGCCCGCTGCCGACGCCATGCCCAACCAGGTGCTGGCCCGTCGCGTGGTGCTCGTGCGCGATCTGGCAGACGACGCCTACTTCGATCCCGAGTTCCGAGCCAAGCTAGGCCGCCTCGGCGTCCGCTCGCTGTTGCTGGCGCCGTTCGTGGCGCAGGGCCGACCCCTCGGCGCGTTTACTCTGGAGAGCTTCACCCCGCGTTCCTTCACCACCGACGAGATCGAATTGTGCCAGACGATTGCGGCGCAGATCGCCTCCGCGCTCACCAACGCCTTCTTCGCCCGCGACCTGGAGAAGCGCGTCGCCCAGCGCACCGAGGAGCTGAGCCGCGAGCGCGACCGCGTCGAAACCCTGCTCCAAATCACCTCCGAGCTGTCGAGCAGCCTGGAACTGGATCGTGTGTTGCACCGGGCGCTGCAACTGGTTACCGAGGCTGTCGGCGCAACACAAGGTTCCATCTTCACACTGGATACCGAGACCGATCAGCTCATTTACCGCGCGGCGTTGGGCAGCCCCAAGGTGCTGCCGCCCGGCGGCGAGCCGGCGCCCTTCAAAAAGCACGATGGGCTGGTGGGCTGGGTGATGAAGAACCGCCAGGCGGTCGTGATCCACAACCTAGAGACCGACGCGCGCTGGAAGAAATTGCCCGGCCAGAACGTGCAGCACCGGAGCGCGCTGGCCGTTCCACTGTTGGCGAACGAGGAGGTGCTGGGCGCGCTGATCCTGTACAGTCCGCTCGACCATGCCTTTGACGAAGAGCAGAAGCGGCTGGTGATGGCGGCGGCCAACCAAGTGGGCGCGGCCACCAACAACGCCGAACTGTATCGCATCCTGCGCGAGCAGGCCGAGCGCCTGGGCAACCTGCTGCGCGTACAGCAGGTGGAAACGACCAAGAACCGCGCTATCCTGGAAGGCATCGCTGACGGCGTGCTGGTGACCGATGCCGACGGCAAGATCAGCCTGCTCAACACTGCCTGCGAGCGCCTCCTTGCGCTCGACCGAAAGGCGACCGTGGGCCGGCCCATCGCCGATTTCATCGGCTTGTTCGGGGCAGGCGGGCGCGCGCTGTTCGACTCCATCACCGCGTGGAGCACCGAGCCGACGCCGGGCGCGCCCGGCGATGTCGTCACCCAACGGGTTGAGCTGGAAGACAGCCAACGCATCCTGTTGATCTCGGTGTCGCCGGTCACGACGGGCGACGAGTATCTGGGCGCGGTCGCCCTGATCCGCGATATCACCCGTGAAGTCGAAGTGGATCGGCTGAAGACCGAGTTCGTCACTAACGTCAGCCATGAACTGCTGACGCCGCTGACCGTGATCAAGGGCTATACCGATGTGTTGCTGATGGGCGCCGCCGGCCCGGTTTCGCCCATGCAGGCCAAGTCGCTCGACCTGATCCGCACCCACTCGGACCGGCTCAACCTGCTGGTGAAAGACCTGCTCGACCGCGCCCGGATCGAGTCCGGCAAGGTGCAACTGGTGCTAGGGCCGTTGAGCGTGCGCGACATCCTCAACTCGGTGGTCGAGATGGTGCAGGCGCAGATGGTCGAGTCCCAAAAGGCCATGAACTTGCACGTGGATGTGCCTGACGATCTGCCCTCGGCCTGGGGCGACCACGTACGGTTGACCCAGGTGCTGAGCAACCTGGCGGAAAACGCCTACAACTATACGCCGGCCAATGGCACGTTGACGCTGCGGGCGCGCTCCGATGGCCCGGAAATCATCATGGAGGTCACCGACACCGGCATCGGCATCCCCGACGAGCACCGCCCACGCCTGTTCGACCGCTTCTTCCGGGGCGATGATCCGCTGGTCATGGCGACAGCCGGTGCGGGGCTGGGCCTGTCCATCGCCCGGCAATTGATCGAGATGCAGGGCGGGCGGATCTGGCTCAAAGAGTCGGCGGTGGGGCAGGGCAGCACCTTCGCTGTTACCCTCCCGGTAGCGACGCCTGAGATGATCAAGGAGCTAGCCGTTGGCGCGAGGTAAGACGGCATCTACTGGGATAACGCATGGCAAAAATACTGATTGCTGAAGATGAACGTGACATCCGCGACCTGATCATGTTTACCCTGCAGATCGCCGGGCACGAGGTGCTGACCGCAGCCAACGGTGAAGAAGGCTGGCAGTTGACCCAACAGGAGATCCCCGACCTGATTTTGAGTGATGTGCGCATGCCCAAGATGACGGGGTACGATCTGTGCCGACAGGTGAAGGCCACGCCGGAGACGCGCCACATCCCGGTGGTGTTTCTCTCGGCCAAGGGCCAGGACTCGGAGGTGCAGGCCGGTTACGACGCCGGCGCGCTCGATTACATCCTCAAACCCTTTGCGCCGGATCAATTATTGTTGAAGATCGCGGAGATATTGACGAAGGCGAAATCGTAACCCATCCATCGTCAGTCGTCGGTCGTCCGTCATGATGGATGACCGCTGATTGAAGACAAATGAGCGCCATCATCGTTGACGACGACATTGTCCATTACGAGGTCCTCGGGCGCGGGCGCCCGCTGATCTTCGTCCACGGCTGGCTCGGCTCGTGGCGGTATTGGATTCCGACGATGCAGGCGCTCAGCGGCGAGTTCCGCACTTACGCCCTCGATCTATGGGGCTTCGGCGACTCGGCCAAGCGTCCCGATCGCTACTCGCTCGAATGCCAGGCCGATCTGCTCAAGGGCTTTATGGATCGGCTGGCCATCCTGAAGGCGGCCTTCGTCGGCCACGGTCTGGGCGGCGCGGTGCTGGCGCACTTCGCCCGCAAGTACCCCGAATTGGCCGACCGGGCGATGGCCGTCAGCGTGCCGCTCACCGGGACGGCCATCAACGGCGCGTTGCTTGCCACGCCGCTCGCCAACCTGATCGAAGCCTTCATCGGGCGCGGGCCGCAGGCCGAGCCGATCAGCCGTGAGGCGGCCAAGACCGATCTGGCCGCCGTGGAGGTCAGCGTCCGCGCGCTCACCGAGTCCGACCTGTCGCACGCCGTCGAGCAACTCGCCCTGCCGTACTTGCTGGTGTACGGCGAGAAGGACGCGCTGGTCTCCCCGCCCAGCAATGGCCTGATGCAGTACCTGACCAACAACGTCCACAGCATCGAGCTGGAGGACTCGCGCCATTTCCCCATGCTGGACGAGGCCGCGCGCTTCAATCGCCTGCTCGTGGATTTCCTCTCGCTCAAATCCGGCGAGTCGCTGACGAACCTGGAACTCAAGGAAGAGTGGCAACGCCGCGTGCGTTGAACTCCCACCGCTCCCGACGATCGAAGGGAGCAGGCGGCTTTGCCATCAAATTGCGCGAAGTGCCGGGTGTGGCTTCGAGCTCATTCGCGAAATTCGATGCGGGACCGCCCACAATCGGCAAAGCCAATTCAGCAGGCAGGCTCACATGACCCACTCGGAAGATCTCGTCATCGTCAATGCGTTGATGCGCCAGGCCCTGGTCTCGATCGAGGGAGTGATGGGCCGGAATGGGCTGGTGGCGGTGCTGCGTGCCGCCAGCCTCGACCAGTACATTGATCACCTGCCGCCCGACGATCTGCTGCCGGCGGTCAAGTCCTCCGATTACGCGCGGCTCAACGCCGCCATCGAGGAATTCTATGGCCGGGGTGGACGCGGCATGCTGCACCGCATCGGCAAGGCTTCGTTCGAGTACGGCCTGCGCGAACAGTCGGCGCTGCTGGGCCTGGCCGGCGCTGCGCTCAAGCTGCTGCCTGCGCGCCAACGCATCCCCCTGCTGCTCAATAGCGTCGGCAACGCGCTCAAGAAGACCAATCCGCAGGTGCGTGTTGCCGTTGAGGAGCACGACGGCCAGTTTGCCTATGTGGCGCATACCTGCTCGGTCTGCTACGGGCGTCGCAGCGACCGGCCGGTCTGTCATCTGTACGTCGGCACACTGACCGAGGCCCTGCGCTGGGGCACGGGGCAGAACCTGCAGGTGCGCGAGACCCACTGCCTGGCACGCGGCGACGACAGCTGCCGGTTCGAGGTCTCGGCTGAAGCGGGTGGCTGACGGCGGCGAGTGTTACGCGCCGCTCTCGCGACGCTGCGCCTCGGCTTCCAGCGCCGGCAGCAGCAGCAGCAAATAGGCCGCGCCGGCGTGGGCGTAACCCGGCATCGGCGTGACGTTGCCCACGTACCGATCCGGCGCGAGCGACACATGCACAAAGAAGTTGCCGTCGCGGTCGGTGTCGGCCAGGTACTGATCCGGCCCGCCGGGCACGTGGCGGTAAATCTTGCCGTTCGTCAGGTCTACGCGGCCCAGGTACCGATCCGGGCCGAAGCGCGACTCGTAGACCTTGCCGGTCGCCAGCTCCACCCAGCCCACCGGCTTATCGGGGCCAAAGCGCGGCTCGTAGACTTTGCCGTCCAGCTCCACGTAACCCAGTTGCGGATCGGGTTGAAACGCCCTGTGCAGATATGCGCGTGAATCAGACATGGCTTCCTCTTACTTTCCAATGGCGAGCACGTCGAAGTAAAACAGGACGAAGTAGCCGATCAGTAGCAGCAGCCAGCCGATCAACTGCACCAAATCGAGAAATTGCTCCCAAGTGAGCGAGTAGTTGGCGCGCACGGTGTCGGTGATGGATTGAAGCTGGTCGAGCTTGCCGTGCACCGCCGCCTTCCACTCGTCAATGTAGAACTCGTCCACGATCAGCCGGTACAACTGCGCCGTGTACCAGTCGCCGATGAGCAGCAGCCGTTGCTCGCTCTTCTCGAAATCCAGCAGCAGTTCGAGCCGTTTCTCCAGCGCTTCATGCAGGGCGCGGCGGCCCAGGCCAAAGCGGCGCCGGCTTCGCAATTCCTGACGCAGCGTCTCCAGGCTGCGCTCGATGGCGCGGTCGAGCAAACGATACCGCAGGATCTGATAGTTGCCCAGCTTGAGCAGTTCGATTTCCGATTGAAAATCTCCCTCCGCATCAATGACCAGCGCGCCTTCCCAGTCCACCACGGTCAGATCCCGGTCGGCGTAGCGGGCGCGCGAGGCGAGTATCTGGGCGGCCTCGGCGGTGGTGAAGGCCCGCGCCTCCGTTCGCAGCAGCGCAGCCAGCGTCGGGGCATACGCGTCCACCCACTCGTCCGGCGCAGCGGCCGGCTCCGTCGGCGGAGCGTGGCGGTAAGTGAAGCAGAGGATCGTGTACTCCTCGACGAAAGGGCCGGCGTAGCCGGAGTCCGTCTCGATGTGCCGCCGCAGGTCGGCTTGTAGACGCTGCTTGAAGGCAATGGCCGAGGGAGAGAGGCAATCCGCCAGATCGTAGCGGCACTCCACCGATTGCACCTGCCCATCTATCAGTTGCCGCCGCAGCGTCACCGGCTGGCCGTGCAGCAGCAGCATGCTCTCGCCCAGTTCGGCGATTTCGGTATCGAGGGCTTGAAAGTACGGCGCGGCCTTGGTCAGCGTGGGCGGGCGGGCCGCTCGGTCCACGGTCGGCGTGAACGGAAACGCGACCAGGTAGACGATGTGCGCCGTGAGGCGAGGAGGGGTGGACATACCGCCAGTCTAGCGGAGTCCGCGTGGCCTGGCCAGTGCGCAGCAACCACAACGAAGCCCGCCTGCACGGACGGTAACCCAGGCCTGTCGCTGCGCGCCTTCAGCATGTCTCCGCGCTCTTCCCAGCACACGCGGCGCAATTCGGTTCGCGGGCAGCGTAGTAAATCAATTCGCGGTGCTCAATTTGTTGCCAACGCCGGGTGAGTTGCTGGCGACAGGGCAGCCACACGCTCGAAATTGGGCCGGATCAGGCGGCGGTACAGGTCGGTTTGCAACAAGCCGTGCGGGTCGCAGCGCTCCTTGAGCGCGCGCAGCCGGCGCAGGGTGTCGTCGCCCAGGTAGCACGCGGCGACCTCCGGCGTGAGTGTGCTGTCCTTGGCAAAGTAGAAACGCCCGCCGGCCTGCAATACCAGCCGGTTCATCTCATTGGCGAGTTGCTGCAGTCGGGCGCGGTTGCTGCGCGTCACCTTGAAATCCATCGCCAGTGAGTAGCCGTTGACGGCATGCGTGAGCAGGAACTTGTCCGGGCGGTGGCGCTTGGTCACCCCGAGATAGGTGGGCAGGCCGCGCCGCTGGCACAGGCGCAACATCTCGAGGTAAGTTTCGGCGGCAGTTTCCAGCGGCAAGAAGCTCTGGTACTGGATCAGCCCGCCGCTCCCGTAAGCCCTTTCCCAGTTCGGCACGTAATCCAGCAGGAAGTTGAAGGCGACGAGCGACTGGAGGTACTGCTGATGGTGTTCGAGCGTGCGCGCGTGCAGATACTTCGCGGTGTTGACGAGCCAGGTGCCAGGGTTGCTCATGAAGAACCGCATCCCCAGCCACATCAGGGACTTGGGCACCAGGCCGAAGAACGTGTCCGGCAGAGTCTGATACTCCACCCGCAAGGTCTGCGCCGGGTGGGGGTCTTCGCCTTCCTGCAGATAATCGGCGGCGTGGATCTGGCCGCGCCCGTTGCGGTTCAACCCATCCACCCAGCTGACGAGGTAATCGTAATCGGCCTTGAACTGGTCAAGGTCGGTGAGCATCTGGCGCAGGGTGGGCGTGGCCCAGGCGCTGACGCGCACGTTGCCGGAGTGCAGCTTCTTCAACTGCAGCGTGATGGAGGTGAACACACCCAGCAGGCCGGCGCTGCCGATGAGGGCGTAAAACAGATCGGCGTTGCGCGTCGGCGAGCAGGTCACCGTCTCGCCGGTCGGCAGCAGCGCGTCGAACTCGAGCACATGCTCGCCGAGCGTGCCTTTCTTCCAGTTGTTCTTGCCGTGGATGTTCATCCCCAGCGCGCCGCCCATAGTTGGGAACTGGGTGCCGGAGACCACCGGCGGCCACCAGCCGTCCTCCAGTGTGTATTGCCAGATTTGTTGCAGGGTGACTCCCGGCTCCACGCGGATCACACCCGTCTCGGGGTTCCAGTCGAGGATGCGGTTCATGCGCCGGAGGTCCAGCACGATCTGGCCGGCGTTGAGCGCACCGTCGCCGTAGGTCCGGCCGGCGCCGCGCAGCGCGATCGTCAGCCCCTGACGCTCCGCCAGGCGAAACAGCTCGGCGATCTGCTCCACGGTCGAGGGGCGGTAGAGATACGAGATCGTCTTGATGGAATGGCCGAAGTTTTCAACCGGCGCAAGCCGATCCAATGACACCATAGCTGTCTCCTTCGCTGCCCATTATCCGGGCCGCTGCGCTCCGCCGTCAATTGCGAATTTGGTTGGGGAGGGTAGGCGCACGCCGAACGATAACCGACGGGCTCACGCCGCCAATAGTGACGGAAGTTAGAACTTAAGGCGGCGGAAGATCACGGAGGGTATGTGACGAATGACGAACATGAGCAGGCCCCAGCGCGCCGGGGTGTAGATCACCTGTCGGCGGGCGCGCACGCCGTCTGCGATGTCGCGCGCCGCCTGTTCGGGTGAGATCACCCAGAAGGTGCGCGGCGAGTGCTTGATCATGTCCGTCGCCACGTAGCCGGGCTTGACGGTGAGGACGTGGATGCCATGGCGCGTCAGCCGGTTGCGCAGCGCCTCGAGGAAGGTGTTGAGCGCGGCCTTGCTGGTGTTGTAGACCGGCGCGCCCACCCGCCCGCGGTCGCCGGCCACCGACGAGATGCCGACCAGGCTGCCGCTGCCCTGGCGCTCGAAGAACTGCGCGCCCACGTTCAGCCAGGCGATGGCGCCGAGCGTGTTGACTTCGAGCATCTGCCGGTCCTTCTCGAAGTTGTATTCGTCCGGGCCGACGGGGATGAGCACGCCGGCATTGTAGATGAGCACATCGAGCCGGCCGAACTCTGCCAGGATCTTTTGGAAGAGCGCCGGCGTTTCGGCGTACTCGGTCACGTCATGCGGATAAGCGCGGGCGCGCTCCGGGCCGTGTTGGGTGTTGATCTCGGCGGCCAGCGCATTGAGCGCCTCGACGCGCCGGGCCAGCAGCGCCACACGGTATCCGCGCCGGGCGAACTCGCGGGCCAGCGCCTCGCCGATGCCCGATGACGCGCCAACGATCAGGGCAACCGGGATAGGGGTAAGGGGGGAGTTCGACATGACTCGGAGAGCTGAGGATTGAACGCCGGGCGGCCGATCTTCAAGGCGAGGCGGCCTGGCGCGCAATCGTGATGAAGTCCGCCAGCGGGCCATAGGCCGTGGTCACCGCGTCGCCGCCGATCTCGCTGACGGCCAGGCCGTAGAGGGTGTCCATCTCGAAGATGACGATGGAGCTGGTGCCGTTGACGTTGGCGAGCGGATCGGCGGCCTCGACTTGCTGCGGTCGCACGCTGGCGCTGACTCGGCCCGCGACCTTTTCGGCCTGGCAGACCAGCTTGAAGGGCCGGCCTTCGGCGCGTGCAGCGCGTACCTGCTCGCCGGTGAGCGCGCGGATCCCGATTGGGTTTACATCCTGCGGCCTCACCGGCGTGTCCATCAGCACCGTCGCCAACGCCGCGACCTTGACTGCCGCGTCCCAGCCGTCCACATCCGCGCTCGGGTCGGTCTCGGCAATCCCAATCGCCTGCGCCTTCTGCACGGCGGCATCGAAGCTCAGGCCCTGCTCCATCTCGGTCAGGATCAGGTTGGTGGTGGAGTTGAGGATGCCGCGGAAGCGTTTGAGATTGGCAGCGGGCAGCGCCTCGCGGAAGAGCGAGAAGATGGGCGCGCCGCCCATCACCGCGGCCTCGTGCAAGAAGCGTTTGCCCTTCGCTCGCGCCAGCGTTTGGAGTTCATGGTAGGCGTGCACGACCGGGCCTTTGTTGGCCGTCACGACATGTGCGCCATGTTCCAGCCCGGCCTTGAGGTAGTCAATGGCAGGCTGGCCGGTCTGCGGGTTGAGCGAGGTGTTCTCGAAGAGCACGTCGGCCTGCGCGGCCTTGAGCCAGTCGCGAATGTTGCTTTGTTCCCAGGCCGGCCCGGCAGGCAGTTGGCCGGCCAGCGCGGCCCCCAGATCAAAGCCGTTCGGGTCGGCCAGCCAGCCGAGACGGCGCGCGGCCAGGCCGGTCACCGTGTACTCTAGGCCATATTTCTTGCGCAGTTCGTCTTTCTTGCTGAGAAGCAGCCCGGCCAGCGCGCGGCCCACGTTGCCGAAGCCGAGCAGAGCCAGGCGATAGAGTTTGGTGTTCGAGGTCATGTCGGCTAATAGCCTGGGTCTGGCGAAGGCATTGCCTTCGCCAGACCCCTGGTTTCTAAAGGGAGGTAGAGCTAAACTTCGTCTTGCTTGGATGGTGGGTCGTGGTTGATAGGTTCTTGGATTTGCGTGAAGGGTAAATGGACGACCGTCCCGGTCGTCTCTCCCACGGTCACCGCCGTGCCCGGCTCGCACAGGCCGGTCTTGAGGAAGGCCAGCGCCACCGGGCCGCGCTGCGGCAACACACCGGCGCTGGTGATTTTTCCGGCCACGGCCTCACCTACCTTTACATCCGCACCTTCGGTCACCGGCGCGCTCAGAGCCAGGCCCACCAGTCGCCGCGCCAGCTTGCCCCGGCTCTCCATCCGCGCAATGATCTCTTGGCCGATGTAGCAGCCTTTGGTGAAGCTGACCGCATTCCACAGGTTGGCTTCCAGCGGGAGGTATTCCTCGGTCAGCTCATGGCCGGCCTCCGGCTGGCCGGCGGCGAGCCGCAGCAGTTGGTAGGTCTCTTCTTCGGCGGGGAGAGCGCCGGCAGCAACGGCCTGCGCGATGAGCGCATCCAGCCGAGCGGCGGGCGCGATGATGGTGAAGCCGCCCCCGGCCAGTGGGCGACCACGCCAGGTCAGCAGATCATCGTGTTCGCTGAAACGATCCTCGGCCAGCGCGGCGGCGCCCGGCCAGAGCGCTTCGGCGATCTCTGCCGCGCGCTTCCCAAAGATTCCGATCTGGCCCAACTCGGCCGAAGCGTCCACCAGCTTCACATCATCGCGGAAGAAGATGTAACCGGCGAGCCAACGACGGATAGCCGTGGCCCGGCCCGCGCCGGTCACGAGCAGCGCGGTCTCGCCTCGATTGAGCACCCAGGGGGCATCCACGATGCGGGCAATGGGGGTGGTGAGGACGGTCTGCCGCGCTTCGCCCACCGCCAGGCCGTTCATATCGTTGGTGGACATGCGGTGCAGCAGGTCGAGCCGATCGCGACCGGTTACGCGCACTCGGCCCTCGACACTCCGGTTGATGACGACCGCGCCAGAGTAAGCGGCCTGATACGCAGCGGTCGCGTCGAGAAAGGTTGTGTCACTCATAGGTTGAGGCTCTTACGCCACTCGGCGATTTGCGCGGCGTGTTCGGCTTCGTGATGCACCAGCCAGGCCATCAGCCAATCCGTCAGACTTTCGTTGCCGAGCCAGGGGCGGGGCGCGTTCAACTCGGCGTCGCTAATGGCTTCCAGTTGGCGCAAGGTCTGCTGGCGTACGCTGCGGAAGTCGGCGAGGATGTGCTCCAGCGGACGCTTCTTGTTGGCCCGGTAAACCCTCTCGTTGAAAGCGAGCATCTCGGCCCGTGAGTAATCCGTCTTGCCCGGCTTCGAGCCGCGCCTGAGTTTGGCCAGGCCGGTCACCACCTCGGCTTCCCAGGCCGCACAGTGGGCGAGCACGTCGCGCACCGTCCATGAGCCGGGCTGATCGCCCTCGCCGGAGGCGCCCGGCTGCTGGAGTTGAAAATCGCTCAAGCCCGCGAAGGCCGCTTCCAGCGCAGCGCGCGAGTCGGTCAGAGCTTGGAGAAGTTCAGGACGGGTCATGCAGCGTATTGTACCCGTCGCCCCTCAAAACGACTATGTCAAAGCCGCACCCAGAAGGGGCGACGGTTGTCAGACTCGCGTTCCTCATTTATCCTTCCAGCCAGCCACTAAGAACTTCGCCTTGGCGATTTGATCCGGGTCTGGCGAAGGCATTGCCTTCGCCAGACCCTAATTACCCAAAGCCAGTTCAGAGGTAAGCTCTAAGGAACAGAGGTACATGCGTTACAAATTGCTTGGCCATAGCGGACTGCGCGTTTCGGAACTCGCCCTCGGCACGATGACCTTCGGCACCGACTGGGGCTGGGGGGTGGATTGGGACACAAGCAAACAAATCTTCGACGCCTACGCGGACGCGGGCGGCAACTTCATTGACACCGCCAACCGCTACACCAACGGCACAAGCGAGAAGTTCGTCGGCGACCTCATCGCCGGCGACCGCGAGCATTTCGTCGTCGCCACCAAATACACGCTCTACACCCGCCGCGGCGACCCAAACGCCAGCGGCAACCATCGCAAGAACATGGTGCAGGCCCTGCACGCCAGCCTGAAGCGGCTCAAGACCGATTACGTGGACGTGTACTGGGTGCATGCCTGGGATGTCGTCACGCCGCTCGAAGAAGTGATGCGCGCGCTGGATGACCTGGTGCGCGCCGGCCTGGTGCTGTACGTCGGCATCTCCGATACCCCGGCCTGGATCGTCTCACGCGCCAACATGCTGGCCGAACTGCGCGGTTGGACGCCGTTCGTCGGGCTGCAGCTGCGCTACAGCCTGGCCGACCGCGCCGCCGAGCGTGACCTGCTGCCGATGGCGCGCGCCCTCGACCTGGGCGTGACAGCCTGGAGCGTGCTGGGGGCGGGCATCCTCACCGGCAAGTACAATCGGCCCGAGACGGCGCAGGGCCGCGCGGCACGCTGGGCTTCGATCCCCCCTCAGCAACTGAAACTGGCCGAGACGGTGACGGCGGTGGCGCAGGAAATAGGTTGCACGCCGTCGCAAGTGGCGTTGAGCTGGGTGCGGCAACAATCCGGCCGCCACCAGCCGCCCATCATCCCGCTGCTGGGCGCGACGCGCGTTGAACAATTGCGGGATAATCTCGGTTGCCTGAACATCACGCTCGATCAGGCGCACCTTGCGCGTTTGAGTGACGCCAGCAAAATCGAACTCGGTTTCCCGCACGACTTTTTGGCCAGCGATGAAATCCAGGAATTGGTGTATGGCGGCACGCGCGCCCAGCTTGACGATCATCGCGGGGCTGAAGCCCGAATGGTGATAAGCCGCCCCTCGGGCTGGAATAGCATGACACGGGCGGCGCTGATCGGTGGCCTGGTTACGTTTGTGAGCACAGGATTGATCGGCAGATCATGATCGAGTATGTGCTTGAAGGGCCGCCCGGCTGGCCGTTTGCCCGCGCCGTGGGCATGCGTGAATGAGCGGAGGCGCGATGTCGGTAGTGCTGTGCCCGCACTGCGGCTCGACCGCCACCCTGCCGCTGCCCGGCCTTGGCGACCGGCTGGGCGCGGTCTTTCGGACGATGTTCGCGCGGCGTGGAAGTGATCTCACTTTCGGGAATCCTGAGCTGGCCCGGAAGTTCGACGCGGGAGAGATCGGCGCGTATTGCCGGGGCTGTCGTCGGCGTTTCAGGTACCAGGCACGGCCTGGCGAAGCCTCAGCGGCGCGCTCCGCCGGCGACCGGCTGCGTGAACTCGAACGCCTGCGGGCCGAGGGCCTGATCAGCGACGATGAGTATCGGCACAAGCGGGCTGAGATTTTGAGGGAGCTGTAAACCTCAGAGGCACAAAGTGCGCAGAGAAAACCCCGTCTGCTCTGCCTCTTTGCAGCAAAGATCATGACGACGATTGACGACCTGCTGAAGGAGTTTCCACCGGACGCCCGCGACCCGATCCGCAAAGCCTGGGATGCCCTGCCCGAGCCGGTGCAACGCGAGCTGGGCTCGTCGGTGAAGTACCTGCCCGGCGACCTGACGCGCTGGCGGATGTTGCTCGACCTGGCACTGCCCAACTTCAAGATCGCCTTTGCCGAAAAACACTTCATCGCTGTCGTCGGACCGGCCAACGTCGGCAAGAGCACGCTCTACAACCAGCTCATCCGCAGCAAAGACGACCGCGCCGTCGTCAGCCCGGTGCCGGGCACCACGCGCGTCAACCAGGAAGCCGACGCCGGCCTGTTCCGCATTGTGGATACGCCCGGCGCGGACGCGGTCGGCGAGGTCGGCCAGCAGGAGAAGGAATATGCGCTGACGGCTGCCCGCGCCGCCGATTTCCTCGTCATCGTCTTCGACGCCATCCAGGGCATCAAGCGCACCGAGCAGGAGCTGTTCGACGAGCTGAACGCGCTGGGCAAGCCGTATGTGGTGGTGCTGAACAAGTCCGACCTGCTCTCGCGCAAGGACGTGGACCCGGTGCTGGAGCGCACCGCCGCCAACCTGCGCCTGCGCCGCGATCAGGTCGTGCCGATCTCGGCCAAGACGGGCAGCAACCTCGACGATCTGCTGGTCGCGATTGCGAAGGCGGAGCCGGGACTGCTCGGCGCATTGGGCCGGGCGCTGCCCGCCTACCGCTGGCGGCTGGCGTGGACGGCTATCACCGGTGCGGCCACGACTGCGGCGGCCATCGCTCTCACGCCGCTGCCCATCCTCGATGTCATCCCGTTGCTGGCTGTGCAGTCGTCGCTCGTTCTGGGCATCGCCCGCATCTACAATTACGACCTGACGCCGGCCCGCGCCCGTGAGCTGGCCGTAACGTTCGGGCTGGGCTTCCTCGGGCGCACACTGTTTCAGGAGTTGAGCAAACTCGGCGGGCCGCCCGGCTGGCTGCTGGCCGCCGCCATCGCCTCGTCCACCACGGTGGTGATGGGCTATGCCGCCATCGTCTGGTTCGAGCGCGGCGAGAAGCTGAGCAGCGAGTCGCTCGGGCAGATCACCCGAACGTTCACCGACTATCTGCTCAACGCGCTGCGCAGCCTGGGGACGAAGAAGCCCAGTCAACAAAGCCTGAAAGAGCGGCTGCGCGAAACGCTGGAGAACGCGCCGCTGGCCCGCGATCCAGGCGCGTTGGACCCGAACCCGCCGGCCCAACCACCGCCAGCCCCCGGCGGGCCTGACCTGTGACAGAGGGTCGGCGCCAGCGTAAATTGTTTGACGCTCCTGTGAGCGTGTGGTAGCATTGCCGCTCGCTGAAACAGGCGATTTTTTGTTTCCGTCCGCCAGCCCAATAAGGAGATCGCTATAACCGTCTCACCCACCGACTATCGGATCAACGAGCAGATCAGCGCCCGTGAAGTGCGCGTGATCGGGGCCAACAACGAGAACATCGGCGTTATCTCTATCAATGAAGCGCTCCGCATGGCGCGCGACGCCGGCAAAGATCTGGTCGAAGTCAGCCCCACCGCCAACCCGCCGGTCTGCCGAATTCTGGATTTCGGAAAGTTCCTCTACGAGAAGACCAAGAAAGATAAAGAGGCGCGCCGGGCGCAGAAGATCATCGAGGTCAAGGAAATCCAGATCCGTCCGAAGAGCAGCGACTTCCACACCGGCCTGAAAGTGCGCGATGCGCGCCGCTGGCTGGAGGAAGGCAAAAAAGTCCGGGTGCGCGTCAAGTTCCGTGGCCGTGAGATGAGTTATCCGCAGATTGCGGAACAGGATTTGAAGCAGATCGTGGACGAGTTGGGCGATCTGGCGGTTGTGGAGCAAAAGCCGCTGATGGAAGGTCGCACCATGATCATGCTGCTGGCGCCCAACCCGAAGCGGGCCAAGCCGCCGGCCCAACCCAAGAAAGAAAAGCCGGAGGCCGAAAAGCCGGAACGCTCCGAGCTGGCGGGAACGCCCGTCACCAAAGGTGAGTAACCAGCGCTCACCGGGGCTGAGAAGGCCCCGGTGTATTTCGTGTCAACGGATCGAATAGATTGACGACGGTCGGATGAAACGGCAGAGGCCGTTTCCGTTTCGACAGGAGAGAAAGAGCGTGCCTCGCAAATCAGCTCGAACGAGCAAGTACAAGCTCAAGACGCACAAGGCTACGGCCAAGCGCTTTCGCGTGACGGGCAGCGGCCAGTTGGTGCGCACCAAGAAGGGCAAGAGCCACCTGCGCCGCCGCACCTCCAAACGCACCAAGGCGCTCTTCACCGAGATGCTGCCGGTGGCCGGCAAGAAGATCGCCAAGCGCGTCCGCCGCCTGGCCCCCTACCTCAAGCGCTTCGACGATAAGTCTTCAACTTGAGTAATACCGGATGAGGGACGACCGATGACTGCTGATCGTCCGTCATCCCTCAGGCTTAGCGCGGGCCGTTCCCGGCAGTAACTCACGGACACGTGGGCCGGGAGGGGTTCGCAGGAGTGAGTCCCCATGCGAGTCAAAGGTGGTATCGTCACCCGCCGACGGCACAAGAAAATCCTCAAGTGGAGCCAGGGCAGACGCGGCGCTTATCATCGCTTGTTCCGCCGCGCCAACGAGGGCATGCTGCACGCCTTCTTCTATGCCTGGCGCGACCGGCGCAACCGCCGCCGCGATCTGCGCCGGTTGTGGATCGCGCGCATCAACGCCGCCGCGCGCGCCAACGGCATCTCTTACAGCCGGCTGATGGATGCCATGAAGAAGGCCAACATCGCGCTCGACCGCAAGGCGCTGGCCGACCTGGCCGTGCGCGACGCCAACGCTTTTAGCGCCGTGGTCCGCGCCACGACCGCCAAAGGCTGATCCGCCTACCGCCGCCCTTCCACCGACAAGTTTCTTTGTCGCAGAGCCGCACCCACGCCGGGTGCGGTTTCTGCTTAACGGCCCGGCGCGCATGCTCTCGCGAGTGCATTTCTATTATTTGGCAGGCTGCGCCCTGATCCTTCGGCTTCGCTTAGGAGAGCGCCGCTCAACGAGCGGCGCGCAGTCGAAGGGCGGCCAAAAATCTGGAAAGCACCCTGCTCTCGCCGGCGGGACTATAATCTGGCGGAAGACCTATGTCGCTGCTCATTGCCCAGCTTACCCTGCCGTCCGGCCAGACCCTCGCCCTCTATCAGGGTGATCTGACCGAGGAGCACGTTGATGCGATCGTCAACGCCGCCAACGAACGCCTGGCTCATGGCGGCGGGCTGGCCGGCGCGATCGCGCGCAAAGGCGGGCCTGCAATTCAGCGAGAAAGCGACGAATGGGTGCGCAAGAACGGCCCGGCCGGGCACGACCGGCCCGCGCTTACCGGCCCCGGTGCGCTGCCGTGCAAGGCTGTCATCCACGCCGTCGGGCCGGTGTGGGGCAGCGGCGACGAGGAGGCTAAACTCCGAGCCGCATATACCGCCGCGCTCCGACTGGCGCACGCGCAGGGCTTCACTTCGATTGCTTTCCCATCTCTCAGCACCGGCCTCTTCGGCTTCCCGGTAGAGCGCGCTGCGCCCATCGCTCTGCAAGCGATGCGCGACTTCTGCGCGGCCCATCCCGACTCCTCGCTGCGCGACCTGCGCTTTACGCTGATTGACGCGCCGACGGTGGCCGTCTTCCAACGCGAGTTCGAGAAAATCATCAATCATGACGGATGACTTCGGTCAAGTGATCACCTCTGCCCAGAACCCCGCCCTCAAACACCTGCGCGCCCTGCAGAGCAAGCGCCGCGAACGCGAGCGCGAACGCGCTTTCGTCATCGAGGGGGCGCGGCTGTTCGAGGAGGCAGCCCGGGCCGGGGTCGCGCCGCGGGTCATCCTGCACACGCTTGAGCTCGAGGCGCGCAGCCGCGCTGCGCTCGAGGCGCTGGCCGCGCTCGGCGGCGACGTCCGCGCCGTCTCCTCCGCCGCACTGGCTGCCGCCTCCGCTACCGAAACCCCCGCCGGCTTGCTCGCCGTTGTCCCCTTTCTCTCTCTGCTCCCGCCATCTCCCCTGTCCTTCGCCGTTGTGTGTGATCGGATCGCCGACCCGGGCAACCTCGGCGCGATTCTGCGCACGGCGGATGCCGCCGGCGTGGAGGCCGTGTACCTGATGCCGGGCACGGTGGACGCCTACAACCCCAAGGTGGTGCGCGCGGCGATGGGCGCACACTTTCACGTGCCGATTGTGGAAGCGACGTGGGAAGAGCTGCGCGCCGGCCTGAGCGGCCTCACAACGTGGCTGGCCGACTCGGCGCAGGGAGAGCGCTACGATCGGGTGGATTGGCGCGCACGCGGCGCCCTCGTCATCGGCTCGGAGGCCGGGGGGCCGAGTGACGACGCGCAGGCCTTCGCCGCCCAGCGCGTCCACATCCCCATGCCGGGCCGGGCCGAATCGCTCAACGCCGCCGTGGCCGCCGGCATATTGATGTTTGAAGCGGTGCGGCAGCGATTAGAAGCAGCACGCAACGCACAAAGCGCAACCAAAGTCGGCCCGGTGCGTAGTGTGCAGTAGTTTGTCAGGCCAGCCGCCTGCGTGGTGTGTCTCTATGAATTCCGAACCGGCCCTGCTCGCCGACAAACTCCACAAAGAGTTCGCCGCCGTCGTCGCCGTCAACCAGTTGAGCCTGACGGTCGAGCGCGGCCAGATCTTCGGCCTGCTCGGTCCGAACGGAGCGGGCAAGACTACCGCCATTCGCATGTGGATGGACATCATCAAACCGGATTCGGGCACGGCGCTGGTGCTCGGCCAGCCGCCCGGCGCGGCCCGCACGCGCGTCGGCTATCTGCCGGAGGAGCGCGGCCTGTATCGCGGCCTGCGCGTTCACGAATGCCTGACGTACTTCGGGCAGCTCAAGGGGATGGCCAAGGCGGACGCCGCCCGCCGCGCGACCGAGTTGCTGAAGCGCCTAGAGCTGGCCGACCGCGCCAAAGCCAAAGTGCCGGAGCTCTCGCGCGGCATGCAGCAGAAAGTCCAGCTCGCTGCCGCCCTGATCCACGATCCCGAGCTGGTGATCCTCGACGAGCCCTTCCAGGGCCTCGACCCGGTGAACGTGGACTTGATTCGCACGCTGATCCGCGAGCTGCGCGCTCAGGGCAAAACGATCGTGCTCTCGGCGCATGAGATGAGCCTGGTAGAGTCGCTGTGCGAGCACATCGCCCTGATCAACCAGGGCCGCATCGTGCTCGATGGCGCGCTGGCCGACATCCGGCGCCGCTTCTCGCCCAACGCGCTGGACATCAGTCCGCCGCTCGACCTGACCGGCTGGCCCGAGGTGGCGCGGGCGCAGACGCACACCACCAATGGCATGACCGCGCAGCGCGTCTATCTCCAGCCCGGCGTCGCGCACCGCGATTTTCTACGCGCCATCGTCGAGCGCGGGCAGACGGCGGAGCGGTTCGAGTTGGCGACCATGCCGCTGGATGAAATCTTCATCCGTGTGGTCACGGGCCAGGAGGCAAGACCATGACGCGACTGACCTGGGTCATCGCCTGGCATGAGTACGTCACCAACGTGCGCCGGCCCGGCTTCATCTTCACCACCCTGCTTTTTCCCGTGCTCGGCCTGATCGGCCTGATCATCGCCACCTTCTTCTCCGGGCAGGCGCTGGATTTTCTGCGCACCGAGTTCTTGCCGCGCGAGCGCAAGCCCGTCGGCGTGGTGGATCAATCCGGCCTGTACACGCCCATCACCGGTGAATTCGCGGAAAGCTTCCGCGCCTACCCGGACGAAGCCGCGGCGCGCGCCGCGCTGCTCGGCGACAGCATTGACGCTTACCTCGTCATCCCCGCCGACTATGTGGCAGGCGGGGCGCTTACAGCCTACATCCGCAGCGGCGGCAACAGCTTTCAAGACATCATCGCCCTCGACCGCGACGTGCTGAACCCGTTCCTGGTGAATGGGCTGGTGGCCGGCAAAGTGGATGAGGCCACCCTGGCCCGCGTGAGCGACACCGGCGCCGGCGACTTTGCCCCGATTGCGCTGGACGCCCAGGGCAACCCGACGACGACCGACGACTCCAGCCCATTCGCCTTCGTCGGCGGGCTGTTTGTCTCGCTGGCCACCTCCATCCTGCTGTTCGTCTCGATCTTCAGTTCGTCCAACTACCTGCTGCGCAGTGTGAGCGAGGAGAAGGAGAACCGCGTGATGGAGGTGGTGCTGTCGTCGGTCTCCGCGACGGACTTGTTGTGGGGCAAGGTCATCGGCCTGGGCGCGCTCGGGCTGACGCAGGTGGGCGTGTGGCTGCTCTCCGGCGTGCTGCTCACCGGCGGCCTGGGCGCGATCGTTGCTGGCGCGCTGGCCGTGCTCAACCCGCTCACCTTCGTGCTGGCCCTCGTCTACTTCATCCTCGGCTATCTGTTGTACGGCGTGCTGATGGCCGCCGCCGGCTCGCTCGGCACCAGCGTGCGCGAGAGCCAGCAGATCGGCAGCCTGTTCTCCTTCGGCGCCGTCATCCCGTGGATGATCAACGGCTTCGTGATGACCAACCCCAACATGACCATCGCGCGTGTGCTGAGCTGGTTCCCGCTCTCCGCGCCGACGATGATGATGCTGCGCCTGCCCTACGGCGACGTGCCGGTCATTGACATCGTCGGCAGCATCGCGGTGCTGGCCGTGAGCGTGCCGGTGGTGCTGTGGGCCGGCAGCAAAATCTTCCGCACCAGCCTGCTGATCTACGGCAAACGGCTGTCGCTCAAGGAAATCTGGTTCGCGCTGCGCAAAGCTTAGGCGCACCTGATACCTCCCCGGCAGGCTCACCTGCCGCCCGGGATTTGGTCCGTTTCCTGTGACTTTCGTCGCTTGACGTTCCGGCTCCCTTCATGACAATAGGGCCAGGAGCGTCGCTGCGTGTCTACTGCCACACCCCCCGAACACGATTCCTGCCTCTCGCTCATTCACGAGGCCACGCACGCCCAACCGGGCATCGTCGCCGCCCAGGTGGACCCGGTGCGCGCGCAGATGACGTTCGATTACGATTCGCAACAACTGGCCGAGCCGGAGGTCGCGCACTTTGCGCTGGAGCTGGCCGCCACCTTTCAGAAACGTTTTGAAGATTGCGCGCTGCGCCTGGACTCGGAGGGGCGCGGCGTGTGCGAGTCGTGCGCGCTGTTGTGGAGCAACCGTCTCAACGGGCACGGCGCGCGCCCGAGCGAAGCTCGGGTTGGAGAAGCGCAGAGCGCCCCCGGTACTCCGGGGCGTTCTCCCTCGCCGCAGCGCGGCGCGCGCCCGCTCTCGGCCAGTTACCTCGGCGGCGTGTTCAGCATCACGTATCCCGCGCCGGAAGAAGCGCCGGTGAACCGCTACGTACAGACCCTGGAGGTGCGCGCCGAACCGGGGGCCGCGTCCGTTCCTCCGCCGCCGGCCCGTCGCTTCCCGTTCACCGCTGACCAACTCGAAGCGGCGTTCACCGGCGTCACCCTCGTCGCCATGCTGGGCGGTTGGTGGGCGGAACGCAGCGCCGGCCTGGGCGGGGCGGCCATGGTCTGGTACGCCGTCGCTTACTTGGCCGGCGGCACGTTCGGACTCAAGGGCGGCCTGGAATCGCTGCGCGAGCGCAGGGTGGATGTGGACTTGCTGATGGTGCTGGCTGCCGTTGGCGCGTGGCTGGTCGGCGCGCCGTTCGAGGGCGCGATGCTGCTCTTCCTGTTCTCGCTCTCCAACGTCCTGCAGGCCTTCGCCCTCGACCGCACCCGCAACGCCATCCGCGCGCTGATGAAGCTGCGGCCCAAGACGGCCCTCGTCCGGCGCAGCGGGCGCACGGCCACGTTGCCCATCGAGCGCATCGTCCTCAACGACATCGTCCTGGTGCGGCCCGGCGAGCGCATTCCGGTAGATGGCGTGGTCATCGAGGGCGAGAGTGCCGTGGATCAGGCCTCCATCACCGGCGAGTCGATGCCGGTCAACAAACAGTTTGGCGATGCGGTGCTGGCCGGCACTATCAACGCCACCGGCGGGCTGGAGGTGCGCGTCACCAAACTGGCGCAGGACTCAACCCTGGCCAAGATGATCAAGCTGGTCGAGGACGCGCACAGCCAGAAGGCCAAAACGCAACGCTGGCTGGATGCCTTCGAGCAGCGCTACGCCGCGTTCGTCATCGTCTTCACCGCCGTCGTCGCCGTCGTGCCGTTGTTCCTGGGCGAGGCCTTCGACACGGCTTTCTACCGCGCGATGACGGTGATGGTGGCTGCCTCGCCGTGCGCGCTCGTCATCAGCACCCCGGCTTCGATCCTCTCGGCCATCGGCAACGGCGCGCGGCGCGGCATTCTCTTCAAAGGCGGCGTTCACGTGGAGCAGGCCGCCGGCATCCAGGTCGTCGCTCTCGACAAGACCGGCACGTTGACGGAGGGCAAACCGCGCGTCACGGATGTCGTGACCGCCGACGGCGGACAGTTGACGGCGGTCGGCGGTCCGCCGTCGGCGGTTGAATTGCTGCGTTTAGGCGCCAGCGTCGAAGCCAAGTCCGAGCATCCCCTTGCCAAAGCCATTGTGCAGGCGGCGCAGGCGCGCGGGCTGAAGCTGGTCGAGGTCACCAACTTCCAATCGGTGAGCGGGCAGGGCGTGCGCGCGACGGTCGAGGGGCAGGAGATCGCCGCCGGCAACGCCCGTTATTTCGACGGATTGACGCTGGCGGGCGAGGAGATGGCGCGGCGCGAAATGGCCCGCTTGCAGGATGAGGGCAAGACGGCAGTGCTGGTGGCCCGCCTCGCGTCCGAACCCGCCGTGCTCGGTGTGATTGCGATTGCCGATGTGCTGCGGCGCGACTCGGCGCAGGCGGTGCGCGACCTGAAAGCTGCGGGTGTGGCGCGTGTGGTGATGCTGACCGGCGACCATGCACACGTGGCCGAGGCCATTGGGCGTGAGGCGGGCGTGGACGCCGTGCACGCCGACCTGCTGCCTCAAGACAAGCTGCGTCTGATCCGTGACCTGCGGGCACAGTACGGCCCGGTGGCGATGGTGGGCGACGGCGTGAACGACGCCCCGGCGCTGGCGACCGCCGACCTGGGCATCGCCATGGGCGCTGCCGGCACAGACGTGGCGCTCGAAACGGCGGACGTGGTGCTGATGGCCGACGACCTGCGCCAACTTGCCTACGTCATCGCCCTCAGCCGCGCCACGCGCCGGACGCTCATCGCCAACCTGGGCTTTGCGCTGTTGATGATTGCGCTGATGCTGGCGACGATCTTCTTCGCCGAACTATCGCTGCCGCTGGCCGTCGTCGGCCACGAGGGCGGCACGGTGCTGGTCTCGCTCAACGGGTTGCGGCTGCTCGCTTTCCGGCGTTAGCGTTGCTCGCCTCTCCCACCGGGAGAGGAATTGGGGGTGAGAGACAGCCATCCACTTCAACCACGCTTAACCCACGGTGCGATAAACTTGGCCGCTGTGCAGACCTCAGGCAACCTCAGGGAAGTGGCCGCGTACTTTGTGCGCCTGGGCTTCACGGCCTTCGGCGGGCCGGCGGCGCACATTGCCTTGATGCGCGACGAGCTGGTGAAGCGCCGCCGCTGGCTCACCGATGAAGAGTTCCTCGACCTCCTCGGCGCGACTAACCTGATCCCCGGCCCCAACTCCACGGAGATGGCGATTCATATCGGCTACCGGCGCGCGGGCTGGTCGGGGCTGATCGCGGGCGGCGCGGGCTTCATCGTCCCGGCCATGTTGATTGTGCTGGCGCTGGCCTGGGCCTACGTGGAATACGGCGCGACTCCGCAGGCGAGGGCGCTGCTCTATGGCGTGCAGCCCGTCATCATCGCGGTGGTGGGGCAGGCGCTGTGGGAGCTGGGGCAGAAGGCGGTGAAGGATCGGCTGACGGCGTTCGTTGGCGCGGCGGCGCTCGGGCTGTACGTGCTTGGCGTGAGCGAGCTGCCGCTGCTCTTTGCCGGCGCGCTCACGGTCGCCCTCATCCGCAACCGGGCCGCTCTGCTGCGCCTGGTCTCACGCCCCGGCTCTCACGTTTCCCTCCTCTTCCTTCCATCTTCTTCCCTCTTTCAGCCTTCTTCCTTCTTCCTTCCTCCTTTCGACCTTTTCACCCTCTTCCTCGCCTTCCTCAAGATCGGCTCGGTGCTGTACGGCAGCGGCTACGTGCTGCTCGCCTTTCTGCGTGCGGATTTTGTGGAGAGGCTGGGCTGGCTGACAGACAAGCAACTGCTGGATGCGATTGCAGCAGGACAGGTGACGCCGGGGCCGGTCTTCACCACGGCCACCTTCATCGGCTACGTGCTGGGCGGCTTACCGGGCGCGCTACTGGCGACGCTGGGGATTTTTCTGCCGGCCTTTGTCTTTGTTGCGCTCACGGTGCGCGTGGTGGAGCGGCTGCGGCGCTCGGCCTGGGCGAGCGGCCTGCTGGATGGCGTGAACGTGGCCTCGCTGGCGCTGATGGCGGCAGTGACTGGGCAACTGGCCGGCAGCGCGCTGGTGGATCCGTTCACCGTGGCGCTCGCGCTCGCCAGCCTGATCGCCCTCGTGCGCTTCAAAGTCAACTCCACCTGGCTGGTGTTGGGCGGGGCGCTGGCGGGGTTGGTGTGGGCAACACTCCTGCAACACTGATGACCAACTTCTCGCTTTATCTCCGAACCCGCTTCAAAAAAGATCACAACCCGAGCGCACGCCGCTGCTTCGCAATCAGCTGAATGGCTCTCTGAATTCGCGCCGCGTTCCCCGGCTTGTTCGGCCAGGTGCTCGCGCCGGAGGGATGGGGCAGGGGGATGATCACGCGCCCGTCCCGCTCGACCTGGGCGCCGATCACTTCTTCGAGCGCCAGCCCGGGATCGAAGAACAGCCCAATGGCCAGCTTGCCAATCGGGATGATCAGCCGAGGGTTGATCAGCTCTAGCTCACGCTCCAGCCACGGGCGGCAGAGCGCCTGTTCCTCGCGTGTCGGCACGCGGTCGCCGTGGCCGGTGGGGCTTTTGCCGGGGTAGCAGCGCGTTACCGCCAGCATAGCCTGCGTGGCGCGGAACTCGGCCTCGTCGAAACCGGCCTGGGCCAGCCACTGGAACAGCCGCCGTCCCGCGCCCGCGTTGAACGGCCGCTTGACCTGGGCCTCCGTCACACCCGGCGCCTGCCCGATGGTCATGACTTTGGCGGTGTGGACGCCGTGCACCACCGGCCCCGGCGCGATCTGGTAGCCGGCCTTCAGGCACTTGCGGCAGGCCCGGAGCTGCCTGTGCAGCTCGGCCAGCGCCGCTGCACGTTGTCCGTCTGTGAGCACTGGGTGCGTCACTCTTTCAAGCGCGCCGCGTACTGTTTGCGGAACTTCGCCAGCTTCGGCGCGATGACCATCTGGCAATAGGGTTGTCGGCTGTTGTTACGGAAGTATTCCTGATGATAATCCTCGGCGACGTAGAAGGCGCGGAAGGGCGTTACCTCGGTCACGATGGGGTCGGGCCAGAGGCGCGCGGCGTTGAGCTCCGCGATCAACTCGGTTGCGACCCGTTGCTGCTCGACGCTGTGGGTGAAGATGGCCGAGCGGTATTGTGGCCCGACGTCCGCGCCCTGGCGGTTGAGCGTCGTTGGGTCGTGAACGCTGAAGAACACCTCGAGAATTTCGCGGAAGCTGATCACAGCGGGGTCGAACGTGACCTGCACCACTTCGGCGTGGCCGGTGGTCCCTTCGCAGACCTGCCGGTAACTCGGGTTGGCGACGTGGCCGCCGGAGTAGCCGGATTCAACCGAGTGCACGCCCTGTAGGTCATCGAAGACGGCCTCCAGGCACCAGAAGCAGCCGCCGCCGAGGGTGGCGGTTTCAAGGTTTGAAGGGGAAGACATTGAACCTCTCTTTCGCCTGACTCGCCGTGATGGCGCCCAAGGATTTTATCGCTGCCGCCGAGGAGCGGCTCATGGCGCAATCTACCGCCGCACCAGCGGCAGGTACACGCGCAGGTTGAGCGTGGGGGGTGAACTCATCTGCGCGCAGGATGGGGCGTCTTTCTCAGGCCGAGGCGCCGCCGGCCGGGCTGCCGCCGGGCCGTGTCCGGTCGCGGCCCGGTGGCGCGTAGGGCGCCGGGATGTAGGCCACCGAGGGTCGCCGCTGGACGGCCTGCGGGTACAGGGCCATGAGCTGATAGACCTCGCGGGGCATATCGGTGGAGATAGGAAGGCCGAGCGCCCGCGCTTCGGCGACCGTGATCGGGTAATCGTGCGTCCACTGGCCGCAGGAGAGTTGTGCGGCCAGCGTCGCGGCTTTCTCGGCCTCCATCCCGTTCTCGCGCAGCAGGCCCGCCACGCTCTCGCGCACCTGGCGCAGGGCCTTGCGCGCGATGTCGGCCAGGATCAGAGTCTGGTCCTCCACCTCGGCGACGGGTTTGCGCTCCACGGCGTCCAGGATGGATGCCGCCGGGTACTGGCCCACTTGCGGATCCACCGGGCCAAGCACGGCGTTCTCGTCCATCACGATTTCGTCCGCGGCCAGGGCGATGAGCGTGCCGCCGGACATGGCATAGTGGGGCACGAAGACGGTCACGCGGGCCTTGTGCCGGCAGAGCGCTCGCGCGATCTGTTCGGAGGCCAGCACCAGCCCGCCGGGCGTATGCAGCACCAGGTCAATCGGCACTTCTGCGTCGGTCAGTTTTATTGCGCGCAGCACTTCCTCCGAGTCGTTGATGTCAATGTAACGCGCCAGCGGGAAACCGAGCAGGCTGAGGGTCTCCTGGCGGTGGATCAGGGCGATGACGCGGCTGCGGCGTTTCTCCTCAATTGCGCGCAGCAGGCGCACCCGCGCTGCCTCCAGCATTTTCTGGCGAATGACCGGTTGCAGGGAGGCAACGATCAGGAAGATCCAGAAGATGTCCAGGAACGACATTGCGCCCTCCTCACCAGGGGAAGTATTCGTCCGGGTACCAGCGGGTCTGGGCGCGAGGCCGGCGAGCAAACAGGCCTACCAACAGCAGGCCGCACGCGAAGCCGCCGATGTGGGCCCAATAGGCCACGCCGCCCATGGCCGCCGTGCTCACGCTCAGGACACCGCTGAAGAATTGAGAGAAGAACCAGAAGCCCAGATACAGGACGGCCGGGATCTCTACGAACCAGGGCAGAAAGAAGACGGGAATCAGAGTGATCACACGCGCGCCCGGGTATAGCAACAGGTAGGCGCCCAACACGCCGGCGATGGCGCCGCTGGCCCCGATCATGGGGATGCGCGACGCCGGGTCTACCCAGGCCTGTGTCAGCGCAGCGGCGACGCCGCTGACCAGGTAAAAAACCAGGTATCGGCCGGAGCCCATCCGATCTTCGACGTTATCGCCGAAGATGTAGAGTGCCCAGAGATTGCTGACGATGTGCAGCCAGCCGCCGTGCAGGAACATGCTGGTGAAGAGGGTGAACCACTCGGCCAGGTCGCCGTTCCACAGCTGAGCCGGGACGACGCCATAGGCCACGATCAGCTGGTCCAGTTGTCGCGTGGTCAGGGAGGTCTCGAACATGAAGACCAGCACGTTGGCGGCGATAATGAGCCAGTTGACCAGCGGGAAGGATCGGGCGTGGACGGTATCTTTGAGCGGGAGCATGAGTTCTCACCCCGGCGCATTCGAGGCCGGTCAAAACAGGTTCAGGCGTTGCCGGCTTTGCGGTGCTAAGAACCTATCTCTAAACTGAGGGTCTGGCGAAGGCATTGCCTTTGCCAGACCCGAAGCGATTATCCAAGGCAAAGTTTAGAGATAAGCCCGAAATGTCTACCTGTTGCTGGAGGCGTCATCTCCCTATCTTCTCACAAAAGGCAAATACACGCGCTGGTTAAGGCTTGGCGGATTAAGCTCCACCGCGCCGATATCCGGCCCAGCGCGCGGGTTGCCGAGCAGGTCGTCACCGGGCGATTGGGCCGCGAAAGCGGCGTTCAGCGCTGGGCTGCCGGCGGCGGGCGTGCCGTACGCGCTCACCAGCCGCACGAACTCCTGCCGAATGGTGGCGCTGCCGCTGAGAAAAGCGGCGCCCGTCCACTTCGGCAAAACGATCCCGGACTGTGCGCCAAGCAGCGGATTGCCGATCACGCGCCGCGCGTCGTCCGTGTTCGGGTTGACCTGATCGCCGGTGGGGATGGCCGCGCCGCCGTTCCAGTAAAGGTTGTTGTCGAGCACAAGGCCGGTCACTTCCGAAGGGGCGCCGTCGGAGAAATCATTGCCGCCGCCGCCGCCTGCGCCCATCGTGCCGGTTGGGTCCGACCAGATGTTGTTATAGAAGCGGATGTTCTCGTTGACCGGGTTGCTGCCCTCGCGGTTGAGGCGGAAAGCATAGGCCAGCGCGGGCAGGTCGCCGACGACGGTGTTATGGCGGAAGGTGATGTTTCGGCCGCCTTTCACTCCGAAGGCCGCGCGCATCTCGTCTGCCGCATTGCCGAGCATCAGGTTGTTTTCCACCATCACCTCCTGCGCCTCGAAGAACGGCTGCCCATCCTCGCCGATGAGGACGAAATAGCTGCCGCTCGACCCTTGCCAGTTCATAAAGAGATTGCGGTGCACGGTGATGCGGAAGCTGCCCACGTTGGCGTCGCTGCTGCCGTTGCTGTCCTTGATGACGATGAAGCTGCTCGTGTCGCGGTCCTGTTCGTTGAAGAAGATGTTATCGCTCACGAGCACGTCGGTGACCGAGTTGATGTCAATGTGTTCGTCGCTGCCGGACTGGTTGTAGAAGACGTTACCGGTCACGAGGATGTTGGCCGCGCCATTGTTGATCTTCAGGATGTCATTGTTCTCGCTGTCGTGCAGGATGTTGTCGCGCAGAACAATGCCGCTGACGCAATCGCCGTCGGCGCAGCCCGGCTGTGAGCCGCGCAGGTCTTGAATCTGGATGACGAGCGCGCCCGCGCCCGGCCCGCTGTGGGCAATGTCGAACCCCTCCAGTGTAATGTTCCTGCCGTAGAAACACTTGACGACGGTGGCCGTGTGCCGCAGCCGGGCAAGGTAAGGCGTCTCCGAGCGGATGGTCACGCCCTGGGTGAAGGCGCGGCTGAGCAAGACCTCGCCGTTGTATGTGCCCGGCTTGACGAGGATCAGGCTGCCATCGGGGACCTGGCCGAGCGCGTAAGTGATGGTCGCCCACGGGTTGCCGGCCGAGCCGTTGCCGGTGGCGTTGCTGCCGTTGGTCGCAACGTAGTAGACGCCCGTCTGCGCGCGGGCCGCCGGCAGCGTCAGTGCCGACAACGTGATCAAAATCAGTGCCAGCCAGTATCGGGTTTGCATGGTCACGGCCAATCTCCTGCCCCGAACGTCGCGAATGGAGGTGATTTGGCCCTTCGTATGATTCGCGCAATTCGACGCTGACCCAATTGTACAGCGGCGCGGGCACGCACTGTCAACGCGGAGTTTTGCGGAGCGCGGCGGTGGGGTTTCTACGGAAGCGAAGCGTTGAGCCAGCGCACGTGAGGGATGGCACTGAGCCGCTTCTTCATCACCTCAATGGCTTCGGGGTTGTTGTCCACCAGGATAAACCTGCGCCCAAGCTCATGCGCGGCGACGCCGGTGGTGCCGCTGCCGGCGAAGAAATCGAGCACGGTGTCGCCGGGCTGTGACGAAGCGGCGAGGATGCGTTTCAGCAAACTCAGCGGCTTTTGTGTGGGATAGCCGGTTTTCTCTTTGCCCGTCGGGCTGACGATCGTCAACCACCACACATCCGTCGGCGTCTTGCCGCGCGCCGCCTTCTCCGGCCCGACCAGATTGGGGGCCAGGTAGGGGAGGCGATCGAGTGTCTCGTAGTTGAAGACGTAGTTGGCCGGGTCTTTGGCATACCACAAAATGTTGTCGTGCTTGGTCGGCCACTTCCGGCGTGTGCGCGCGCCGTAGTCGTAGGCCCAGATGATCTCGTTGAGGAAGCTTGCCCGTCCGAAGATTTCGTCGAGCAGAACCTTGCAGTAGTGGACTTCGCGATAGTCAATGTGGAAGTAGAGCGAGCCATCCGGCGTCAGAACGCGCCGGGCTTCTTGCAGTCGCGGGCGCAGGAAATCTAGGAAAGAGGCGAATGAGTCGGGGAAGGCTTGTTTGCCAAGGCGCACGGTTTTGTAACGCCGGCCCTGAAAGCCGGTCCGGTCGCCGGCCTCATCGCGCACCGTCCTGAGCCGTTGCTGCGCCCGCCTCTTGCCGGTGTTGAAGGGCGGGTCAATGTAAATCAGCCGCACCGAGCCGGTGGGCAAAGATTTCAAAATCGGCAGGTTGTCTCCAAAGTAAATGGTGTTCATCGGCAGCGGCCGGCGGCGGTCGCTCATCGGCACATCGGCTTGGCGGCGTCGGTTGTGAGCGCGGGCGGCTGGCTCAGAGCAAATCTCTAAACCAAGGGTCTAGCGAAGGCATTGCCCTCGCCGGACCCAGATCAAACCGCCAATGCGAAGCTTAGAGATAAGCGCTTAAGTTTTTATGAGCTCAACGAGGCCCGTATCCAGATCATAGTAGGCCCCTAGAACAGGCACACTGTCGGCAACGGTCAGGAACAGGTTCTTCATCCGACCAACGGTCATCTGCACATGCGTCTTGACAGCACACCTCAACAAGTCTTCCTCACCCAGGCATTGCTCTACTGCCGGGGCAATCTGCTCGGCAATCCAGGCGGCATTGGCCTCACCCGCTCCGGTTCGCTTTTTTTGAATGGCAGCGGACACCGCTCCGCAACGTGCATGCCCCAAGACCATCATCAGGGGGATGCGAAGCACCTGGATGCCGAACAAAATGCTCTCTCTCACTGCCTGATCAATGGTGTGCCCGGCTGTTCGGATCACGAACAGGTCGCCCAGTCCACAATCGAAAATTATCTCAGGGGGCACGCGAGAATCTGAACAGCTAAAGATCAGGGCAAACGGTTGTTGAGCGTGGGCAACCTGATGGCGGCGGGCAACCCCGCCATCGGGACGCAATGCCTGGCCAAGAGAGAATCGGCGATTCCCCTCCAGGAGTCGTTCGAGTACGTCGTTCATGGGTAGTTTCGATACCTCTTCTATTTGCTTTGAGTTGCCAACCGCTTCAACCGCTCTGCTGCGCGTTCCAGCGTCTCCCACTTCTTGCAGAAGGCGAAGCGCACCCAGCGGCCGGCGGCGGCCTTGTTGGGCTCGCGATACATGGCGCTGGCCGGGATGGCGGCCACGCCCGCTTCGGTGGTCAGCCGGTGACAGAAGGCGACGTCGTCGCTGGCCGGATCGAGCGTCGAGTAGTCGGCCATGAGAAAGTAGGTGCCCTGCGACCCGCTGACGCGAAAGCCGACCTCCGTCAGGGCGCGCGTGAGATAGTCGCGCTTATCCTGATAGTCCGCGGCCAGCGTCCGAAAGTAGTCGTCGTCGGATTCGAGCGCCGCGGCGACGGCGGCCTGGAGCGGCGTCGCCGAGCAGAACGTGATGTACTGGTGCACGCGCCGTAGGCCGGCAGTGAGCGCCGGCGGCGCAATCGCCCAGCCGATCTTCCAGCCGGTGAAGTTGAACATCTTGCCGCTACTCTCGACGGTGATGGTGCGCTCGGCCATGCCGGGCAATGTTGCCAGGCGGATGTGCCGCGCGCCGTCGTAGACGAGATGCTCGTAGACTTCGTCGCTGAGCGCGATGACGTTCCACCTCACACACAGTTCGGCGATCAGGGCCAGCTCATCAGCGGTGAAGACTTTGCCGGTGGGGTTGTGCGGCGTGTTGAGCAGCAGCAGGCGCGTGCGCGGGTTGAAAGCCGCGGCCAGTTCGGCGGGGTTGAACGACCAGGTCGCGCCGGGCGCGGTGGTCGAACGCAGAGCGTTTGCGCGCAGGGGGATGCAGCGCGGGACGAGGCCCAGCATAGCGCAGTGCGGCATGTACGTGTCGAAGTAAGGCTCGAAGAAGACGACCTCATCGCCGGGATTGAGCAGACCGAGCAGGGCGGCGAACATGGCCTCGGTCGCGCCGCTGGTCACCGTCACCTCCGTGTCGGGGTCAACGGCCTGCCCGTAAAAGCGCCGGGCGTGGGCGGCGATGGCGCGGCGCAGCGGCGGCGTGCCGGTGGTGGGCGCGTACTGGTTCTCGCCGGCGCGCAGTGCGGCGATTGCGGCCTCCTTGGCCGCCTCCGGCCCGTCGAAATCGGGGAAGCCCTGGCCGAGGTTGACGGCCCCGTGCTCGCCGGCCAGGCGTGACATCTCGCTGAAAATGGTGACGCCGAACGAGGCGACGCGCTGCGCGATTTGGAAAGGCATGCTGGGGCAGAATTGTAATCGAATTTGGAGGGCGGCTCTGCCGATGTTATAGTCACATTCGCCATGCGCCGCCGCTTCGAAACCGCACTCTGGGCCTTGCTCTCACTCAACCTCGGCTTGTTGCTAGCTGTGTTTGTCTTCCGGCCGAGCCTGTCGGCAACACCGCCTACGGTCGCAGCGCCTGTTGCTACGCTCGTCGTCGTGCTCCCCACGGCTGCCTCTACCTAAGAGAGCGTCCTCAAACTAGGCGGATGCCTTACAAAGTCTGAGCCTCCGGCGAATGCTGGCGATGTACACCATCGCTTCGTGGGTGGCCGGGCGGCGTTCATAATCGCGGGCGAGTCGGCGGGAGCGCGTGAGCCAAGCGAAAGTGCGTTCCACGACCCGACGGCGGGCGAGGACGACAAAGCCTTTGGCTCCATCCGGGCGGCGCACGATTTCGAGCGTCCACCCAAAGGTTTTCCGGACGAAGGCGACGATGTCTGCGTAGGCGCCGTCGGCCCAGATTTTCTTCAAGCGGCACCAGCGGTTGTGGACGCTGCGCTTGATCCGGTCAAACAACGCTTGCAAGGTCTGTTTGCCGCCGTTCCCGTCCGGGGTTCCGGCGCTATGCACGACAACGAGTAAGAGCAAGCCCAAGGGATCCACCACAATATGGCGCTTGCGCCCATGCCTTTGCTTATCCACATCCACGCCCAACTCTGTGCCGCCTGCGGCGCTTTTCACGCTCTGGCTGTCAATCACGGCCGCACTGGGGTGCGGGTCACGCCCGGCCCGCTGGCGAACGATTTCCACCAGGGCGGCATTGAGTTGTTCCCAGATCCCCGCTTTGCGCCAGCGCCAGAAGTGCGAATACACCGTCTTCCACGGCGGAAATTCGTGCGGCAACAGCCACCAGGCACAGCCCGCCTGCACCACATAAAAGAGGGCGTTCAAGATTTCCCGCAGCGGCCAGGCCCGGGGACGGCCTTCCGTCGGCTGGGGCAACAGTGGCGTAATCACGTTCCATTCGATATCATTCAAGCAAGTCCGTTGAGTAGGTTGGTATGTGTTGGTATGGAAATGAAGGCTGGGTTAAGAGTTGAAGGTTGAATGATGTGCCTGTAACTTTCAACCGGCAACCCTCGACCATGCCCGCTGCATCACCAGCGCGTCGTCCTCCATGATCGGGCTTTCACACAAGATGCGGCCCGCGCACTTGAAATCGTGTAAAGCCTTGAACAGGTCTTTGTACTTCAAATCGGCTTCGGCCAGCATCAGGTGGTGTTTCTCACCTTTGGGGCCGTAGGCGATGCCGGAGAGGTGGATGTGCAGGTGCTTGAGCGCGCTCGCGCCCAGGCGCTTTTTCATCAGCGTCAACATCGCCGCCCATTCCGGGTAGCTGTTGGCCGCGCCATCGCCGGTGCGCGCGTGCAGGTGGGCGAAGTCAATACACGGCAACACGCCCTCGATCTCTTCCGCCATGACGACCGTATCCTCCAGCGAGCCGAGCATGGCGCTCTTGCCCATCGTCTCCGGGCGTAACGTGATGGGATTGCCTGCGTCGCGCAACTCCCTGACACACTCGCGCAGGCGCGGCACGGCCACTTGCAGCACTTCTTTGGGATCGCGGCCAAAGTACGAGCCGGGGTGGAAGATCACGTCCGTCGCGCCGGCCAGGTGACCATAGTGCGCGGCGTCCATCAGGCGTTTGCGGCTCTTGGGCCATTCGTCGCGGGTGGCGTTGAGGTTGATGAAGTAGGGCGCGTGAACGGAGAGAGCGACTTGGTGCTCCGTGCCGGCGGCTTTGATCTCCGCGCATTTGGCCTCGGTGACGCGCACGCTCTGAACCCAGGCCAGCTCCAGCGCGCTCAGGCCCAGCTCGGCGGTGCGCGCAATCCCGCCGACCGTGCCGCCCGGTTTTTTGGCGGTGGAGAGCGGAGCGCCGACGGTGCCGAAGAGAAATGAGGTTTTCGTTTGCATCGAACTCCGAAGATCGAGAATTGAGTGAGAGTAGTTTATGAATTATTATCACATCCCTATATTGACGGGCGTCCATCTGCAAATGGCCGCGTTCCTCCCGCTGGCTTGCGAGCAGATCCCTAATCTGCGCGGCATCAAGTTCACTGATGATGATCTGGCAGACTTCGCCGGTGTGTTGCAATTGTCGGCTGGCAAGCTGAACGTGTTTGCTGGGCGCGATGAAATGTTGCTCTCCTACGGTCGCGGCCGGTCGAAGCGCGTAGCGCCAGCATATTCCTGCCGGGCAAATGTGTGCCGTGAGCGAAGCTCGAAAGGCTGGCGAGGGGTCATGCTACGACCATCCTGAAGGGCACAGTTGAGGTGCTCCCGGCTGCCGGGGGCGGTTTCACCGTTTACGGCGTGTCCTGACGTCTCGTGTTCTTCAACCGCTGCAGCGCCGCGCGCACCCTTTCCCAGGCGGCTTTCGTTTCCCTAGCCTTTTCTTTCTCCACCGGCGCAGCGCTGTAACGCGCCTGGTCGAAGGCCTCGGTCAGTGCGCGCACCTCGGCCTGCGCTTCCTCCAGCTTGCGTTCGAGCACCGGGTCGTACTCATCCGGCGTCTGCGGTGGCTGACGCGGAAAGCCCAGTTGCCCGGCGCGGCGTAACGTGCTCAGGTAAAAGTACAACACCTGCTCGCGCGGCGTCGCACCGCCCAGCCGGAAGAAGCGGGGCGCGGGCACGGGCAGGCGCGTGAACAATTCGCGCAGCCGTTCGAGGGGGTGCAGCGCGCGCACGGCCTCAGCCCAGTGGCCTGTTTGCCGCAGCAGGAGATCCACCAGCCGGCGCAGGGCGCGGAACAACCGCGCGTTCTTGATGGCCTGCACCAGTTCGGGCCGCTCGCGCAAATAGGCGAAGACGATGTAGCCCACCATCGCCGCGACGACGAGCCAGAAGGCTAGAGAACGCAGCAATTCCAGGTCAATGCCGGGAATGGTCAGCGGCGGCGGGATGGGGCCGGGCGGGGGCGTCGGCGCGGCGGTGGGAGCCGGGGTCGGGAGCGGAGCGGTTGGCGGCGGCAGGTCCGGAGCGGGCGGCGCGAGCCAGGTGAGCAGCGCGGCGATCAGGCTCGCAATCAGAACGGACACAATGTACAGGCCAAAGACCAGGCCCGAGATTAGTGCGGCGATGATGCCTAGCACGCCTTCGCCGTAGAACGTGGGTAGGGAAAACGCAATGGCGGCGACGAGCAGGACGAAGAGGAGGGAATGCCGCAGCCAGCGCCCGGCCAATTGGCTGCTGACCGCTGCGCCCTCGCTCTGCCAAACCGCCGACCAGTGCGCGTAATTGGCCTGTGCCAGCAGCGCCAGGCCCAGCAGGAAATAGAGGAGAGCGTTCAGAATGAGGCCCGACACAGCCGGCCGTCCAAAATCCAGCAGCTCCATGATCCCGAGCCGCGCGACGCCGGAAGCGATCAACAGAATCAAGCCGCCGTAGAAAAAGCGGCTGATGATGGAGTCACGCGGCGAGATGGGTGAGAAGACGCGCTCTGGGTCGCGCAGCTCGTCGAGGTCGGCCAGCGTGTCGTTGACGAGGAAGAGCGCGCCCAGCGCCAGCAAGAAGTTGACGACCGTCTCGGGGTCGAGGATGCGCCACCAATCGCGCGGCCACTGTTGCAGCTCGGCCAGAAAAACGTCGAGCGGCTGGCCCAAGTAACGGCCTAGCTTGATAATGACAAACAGGAAGGCTAATTCCACCGCGCGTAACTTCCAGCGGTCGTTGAGAAAAATCTGCCGGCTGCGCAGTATCTGGTAGGAGAGGCTGGCCTCCAGCGCGGCGATGACGCAGGCGGCCACCGTCCACGACTGGTTCCAGAACGGGAAGAAAAGCTGCAACAGCTCGGTCACGGACCACGCCACACAGCCCGCCATAAGGGCGAGCAACAGGGGGTGAGCGAGATCGTTAAGCCGGCCGTCCTTCACGCCAGACTCTCCAGGTCGCGCTCGCGCCAGAGCAGGTAGACGGGAATATGGAGCAACGCGGCGCGCTGACGGGTAGCAGCGGAGGGGCGGGCCGATTGGACGAGGATCAGCGCCACCGGGAAGCCCGCCTGCCGCAATTGGGCCAGCGTCTCGAGGAGCGAGGCTTCGTGGCCGGTGATGATGACGAGGGTCGTGCCCCAGGCCAGATGCATGCTTTCCTTCCGCACCAATTGCGGGAACCAGCAGCCCTGTGTGAACTGCGCGCGGGCCAACGCCTCCAGCACGTTCATCAGGTGCGCGCGCCCGGCCTGCGCCGGCAGCACGAAGCGTGCAGTGACGTCGGTCAGCTTGTCGCGCGCTTCGGTTACCAGGCCGGCTGGCTGGCGCTCGCGCACAATCACGTGGTTGGCCACCGAGGCCGCCGCCGTGATGGCGAGTTCGATCGCGTCGTAGCGTCCGCGGATGTCGTAACTCTCCGCGTTCAGGTCCAGGCAGATGACGGTCTCGCGCGCGATGGCGGGCCGGTAGTTCTTCACGAGCAGTCGCCCGGCGCTGGCGGTGGCCGTCCAGTGGATGCGGCGCAGCGAGTCGCCGGGGACGTAATCACGCACGCCGGTGACGCGGGCCGGGTCTTCGAATAGCGGCGTTCGCGCCGGGATGGCGGCCAGCGGCGAGCGGGTGGGCAGGCCCAACTTCTCCAGCGGCACGACGCGCGGGTAGACGATGAGGCGGTCAGGCGGCGCTTCGGCGCTGGCCGGCGGCGTCAGGCCGAACAGGTCGCCGGTGCGCACCTGGAGCGGGCCGAGCGCATACACGCCGCGCTTGCGGCAGTGCAGGGTGTAGCTCAGATGGCGCGCCTCGCGCGGGTTGAGGCTGAGAACGTGGTTCTGGCGAGCGGGCACGCCCAGCTCCACCGGCAGCGACTCGCGCACATGCACCCAGGTCAGCGGCAGGCGGCCGTTGTTGTGCACCGTCACGGTCACGGATACCTCGTCGCCGTGGAAGGCGCGGCGCACAAACTCACGCCTGATGGCAAGCTGCGGCAGAGCGCGCTGGCCCCCTAACCGCGAGAGCACGTACACCCCGAAGAACAGATAGGCCAGCGTGAAGAAGAAATCTACCCGCAACAGTGCGGCGATGAGGAAGAGCGCGAGGAGGAAAGGGATCAGGCGGAGCACGGAAAACTGATGGGTGAATCATCGAGTATCAATCGTCACTCTTCGGCCCAAGCACGATCTTCTCGTCATCGGGGGCGGTTTGCCGATTTGTGTGTAATTTCGTAGGCGCGGCTCTCAGACCCGCGCCTACAGGCCGAATTACACAATTTTCGGCATACGGCCTCATCGGGCGTCGTCAACACCGCGTCGAGTATCCCGGTGCCCTCAACCAGGCCGAAGAACCGGTTGTCGTTCAACGTGTTGGAGCGCATCCAGATCTCGCCGGCGCCGCGCGGCCCTTGGAGCGGCGCGCCGCAGGTGGGACAGTTGAGGGAGAGGGGCATGGTCTACACTTGCGCCAGCGCCTGCGCCAGGTCGTCAATCAAGTCCTGCTTGTGCTCCAGCCCCACCGAGAGCCGGATCAGGCCCGGCCCCACCTCCAGCGGCGAGCCGCGAGTCGAGCCGTGCGTCATCGCCGCCGGCAGCTCGATGAGCGACTCGACCCCGCCCAACGATTCGGCCAGCGCGAACAGGTTGGTGCGCGCCACCAGCGCCCGCGTCGCTTCGGCATCGCCTCTGATAAAAAACGAGACCATGCCGCCGGCGTTGCGCATCTGTCGCCGCGCCACAGCGTGCTGTGGGTGCGTGTCCAGGCCGGGGTAGATGACCTCGGCCACTTTAGGGTGATCGGCCAGAAATTGTGCGATGGCCAGCGCATTTTCGCCGTGCCGCTCCATGCGCACGGGCAGAGTCTTGAGGCCGCGCAGCACCAGGAAGCAGTCCATCGGCCCCGGCACCGCGCCCGCCGCGTTCTGCAAAAACTTCATCTGCTCGTAGAGGGCCTCATCGCGAGTCAACAGCGCGCCGCCCACCACGTCCGAGTGACCACCCAGGTACTTCGTCGTGCTGTGGATCACCACCTCCGCGCCCAGCGCCAGCGGCTGTTGCAGGTAGGGCGTGGCAAAGGTGTTGTCCACCACGACTTTGATTTGTGGGTCATGGGCGTGCGCGATCTCGGCGACGGCGCGGATGTCCACCACCTTCAGGCGTGGGTTGGTCGGTGTCTCGATCCACACCCAGCGGGTGTTGGGCCGCAAGGCCTCCCTGACGGCTTGAAGATCGGTCAGCTCGGCGTACGAGAACTCGATCCCGTATTTTCTGTACTGCCTATCGAACAGACGAAACGTGCCGCCGTAGACGTCATTGCTCGCCAGCACATGGTCGCCGGGGTTGAGCAGTTTACAGAGCGTATCAATGGCCGCCATGCCCGAGGCAAATGCCAGCCCGAACGGCGCGCCCTCGAGCGCGGCCAGGCAGGCCTCCAGCGCGCTGCGCGTCGGGTTGCCGGTGCGTGCGTATTCATACCCTTTATGCTCGCCGACCCCGGCCTGCGCGTAAGTCGAGGTCTGATAAATCGGCGTCATCACGGCGCCGGTCGTCGGGTCCGGCGTTTGCCCGGCGTGGATGGCGAGGGTCTCAAAGCGATGAGGGTTGGTGGTCATGGATTGAGGCTTGATGTTTGTGAAACAAGGGTCCCTGATTTTCGACCAGAAATCGAAAATCAGCAATCAACGACAACGATCGAAAGGTATAATCTTGTGCATGGCTAACCTCCCCCTCTACGAGAGTCCGGAAGACATCCCCGTTCCCCTGACGCGCAGCGAGATGCGCTTTGCCGAGGTGCGGGTGTTACCCTACGCCGATGGGCGGCGCGTCAGACTGCTGCTCAGGTTTCTGCCGTTTGTAGAGCGCCCCAGTGTGGACGCCTGGGTCACCAATGCCACCGGTCATGTTGTGGCCAGCTTGAGCCTGATCGAGGCGATAGAGCAGGATTTCGAGTTCACGCTGCATCTGCGCGGACCGGAGCCTCAGGGCGACCACACGTTGCATGTGGCGCTCTACTATCCTGCCGACGACGATCGTCCCGACGAAAAGCAGCTGGTGGACGAACGCGTCGTCCCGTTTACCCTCCAGCCGCCTTACTGAAAGGTTGCATCGCCACCATACAAGACGCGGCTGCGTTCGCCACGGCAAGCGTGAAGTTTGCCCTATGCCCTGGCGTGTCTCAGAGTAGCCAATCAACGCCGAGATGACCGGCCTTCACCCCTGGCAAGTGCTGGCCTCCGAGCAACTGCTGGACTATTCCCCCTGGCTGCGCGTTCTGCGGCAGACGGTGCAGTTGCCCAACGGCCACATATTCATGATTACGTGTTGACGCCCGGACGAGACTATAGCCTGGTGGTCGCCCTGACGGACGACGAGCAAGTGCTGCTGGTGAGACAGTACAAGCACGGCCCGAGGCGCATCGTTTACGATTTCCCCGCCGGCTACCTGGAAACGCCGGATGAAGACCCGCTGGCTGCCGCGCAGCGCGAGCTGCTTGAGGAGACCGGCTATGCGGCTTGTCATTGGACGCGCCTCGGGGCCTATCATCTTGACACCAATCGCTCGGCGACCGCCGCGCATTTGTACCTGGCGCAAGGTCTGACGCAGGTCGCGGCTCAACGTCTGGATGACTCGGAGATGTTGACTCATCACCTCGTCCACCGCCGCGAGGTGCTGCCGCTCCTGTACAGCGGACAGATGTCCGGCATCGGCTGCGCGGCGGCGTGGGGCCTGGCGCAGATCCATCTGGCAGAACACAGCCGATGAACGGTTGACCCTGACTCGATGAAAACCAACGAAACGATTGACGAAGAGACCCTTGAACCCGAACTGCATATCCGCCACCCCGGCCTGTCGCTGGCGACCTTTCCGCAGACCCTGCTGCACTTTATACCCTATCGGCTCAAGGCCCGCCTGGCCGCCGGTTCGGTCGGACGGGGCGTATGGACTCTGGCCTGGCCGTCGGTCATCGAGCAATCGCTGCTGACGTTGATCGGCCTGGTGGACATTTACATCGTCGGTCATCTGGGCGCGGCAGCGCTGGCCGGCGTAGGCCTGGGTGGGCAGGTGCTCAACCTGGTGGCGGCGCTGTTCGGCGCAATTGGCGTAGGGACGACGGCGCTGGTGGCGCGCAGCATTGGCGCGCAGGAGCCGGGCGAAGCGAACCGGCTGTTGCGACAGGCGCTGTTGCTGGCGTTGGTGTTAGGCGCAGCCGTTGCGCTGGCCGGCTGGCTGCTGGCCGAGCCTATCATCCGCCTGTTGGGCGCGGCGCCCGAGGTCGTCGTGACGGGCACGGCCTGGTTGCAAACCGTGGCGTCCTCCTTCGCCCTCATTGGCGTTTTGCTGGTGGGCAATGCGGCCCTGCGCGGCGCGGGCGATACGCGTTCGCCGCTGCTGGTGATGCTGGTGGTCAACGTCATCAACGTCGCGGTCGCCTGGCCGCTGACGCGCGGCGCGTTCGGCCTGCCGGCGCTGGGGGTGGTTGGCTCCGGCCTGGGCGCAGCCTCCGGGCAGATCTTTGGCGGGCTGATGGTGTTGGCGCTGCTGGCGCGCGGGCGCGGGCCGCTCCAACTTGGCCTGAAGCTGGCCGCGCCGGACTTTGCTCGGCTGCGCCGTATCCTCAACATCGGCCTGCCGGCAGGCGCAGAGCAGGTGATGTTGCAGCTGGCCCTGCTCAACCTAGCAGGAATTATCTCGACGTTCGGCACGGCGGCCTACGCTGCACATAGCGTGGGCCTGCGGATTTCGGCGCTCTCGTTTCTGCCGGGCTGGGGTTTCAGCATCGCGGCGACGACGCTGGTCGGGCAGGAGTTGGGCGCGCGCCGCCCGGAGCGCGCACGGCAGTCGGCTTACGCTGCATTCTGGATGGCGTTTGCCGTGATGTTCGCGATGGGCGCCGTGTTGTTCACCTTTGAAGCACCCATCCTGCGTGTCTTCACCAGCGATTCGGCGGTGCTGGAAGCGGGCGCGATCGTCATCCGCATGTCCGCGCTGCAACAACCGGTGCTGGCCGCCTCCTTCGTGTTCTCGGGCGCGCTGCGCGGCGCGGGCGACACGCGCACCACCATGCTCATCACCATCACTTCCATCTGGGGGCTGCGGCTGGCGTTGGCTTACGTGTTCGGCGTCGTCCTGGGCTGGGGGCTGTTCGGCGCCTGGCTCGCCATCTGGTGCGACTTCGTTTTTCGTTCGACGATGTTTTACCTGCGCTTCCGGGGCGGCAAGTGGCAGACGCTGCGCGTGTAGTGACCCGACCCCCATCTCCTGCAGAGGGTTCCTCCTTCAGGGCAACACCCAAATTTCCGGTCGTTGCAGCTGGACGCGCACCTGCAACTCCCTGAGCTGATCCTTGCGCTCGGCCTCGAAGCTGAAGACGACGAACTCGGCCAGCGGCTGCAGGTCATAGGCGGAGACGGTGACGGCGATGAACGGCGCCGGGGCGCCGTCCTGCAAATCCGGAGGCTTGAGCAATAGCTCGCGGCTCAACTCCAGCAGCAGATCCAGCGAACAGGTGAAGGCCGGTAGGAAGAAGCGGCGCGGCTGGCTCCAAAAGGCCTCGGCGGCGTGCGTCTGGTCGCCGCTGTACGTGCCGCGCTGCAGCGTGACCGTGCCGATCGCCACCCAGAACGGGCGGCCCGGCGTGCGCGGGTCGAGCCGGCGGCTGAAGTGCAGGGCGATGGGCTGAAGCACGTCGTTGACCGTGTCCAGCGCCCAGCCGGCGCCGCACTGTGCGCAGCGCCATGCCGTCTCGTCCGGCTGGGCCGGCAGTTGCGTCTGGCAGTGAGCGCAGAGCAGGGGGGTCAGTCGGACGACCGAGTCCATTGTTTCACCCGCGCCATTGCGGCGGTGAAGGCATTGGGCTGTTCGGCCGCGTACTTCTGAAACTCATAGATCTCGCCGTAGCGGAAAGCGTTGTAACCTGTCAGCATCAGCCCGACGCCGATGAGAAAGGTGACCAGGGCAGCGGCGAGCAGGCCCTCGCCGTCGTCGCCGCTGGCGTTACCCATGAACCATAGCGAGAGCAGCGGGCCGTTGACGGCTACGAATGCGCCGGCGGCCATGCCGGCGATCAGCATTCCGGCGCGATACCAGGTGTTGCCCGGCGCGCGCCCGTACAAAATCTCGCCGGAGTGGCCGTCCACCACCACCTGGTACGCCCGCCCGCGATGGAGATAGCGCAGCACCCAGAGTGGATAATAGACCAGCCCGAAACGCTGGTTGATGAAGCGCGTAAACGCCTGTGAGATTCGGCCCAGGTTGGATTGCCTCTGCACGCGGCGGGTGAACTCGGCCTCGGCTGCATTCCGGGCCTCGCTCATCGAAGTGATCGGCTCGAAGACCAGGCCCTGCGCGTGCAGCCGGTCGGGGTCGAAGGCTTCCAGCTCGCCTGTCGTCAGCCTCAACGGCACCCGGTTCACGCCGAACTCCGCCACATCGCAGGCCGCGCCGTTCCAGCTCATGTCCTCGGTGATCTTGCGCTCGCGCGCCACCCAGCGCTTGCTCTTGCCGCTGCCGACGCGCTCCTGCCCGAACACCCAGGCCAGCACGCGCGCCCACATCGTCCAGAACGGGATGTAGGCCAGGAACAGCTCGCTGAGTTGCGCCTGACGCTTTGCGTTCCGGGCGATGGCCCAATGACTGTCGAGAAAATCCTTGAGCTTCTGGCCGGCGGCGGCCTGATTGATGCGGCATGGGGCCTGATAGCGCCGCACGCCGCGCTCGCCGTCAGTCTGCGGCGCTTGCACCAGGGCGCGCAAATCGCAGTACGGACAGATGACGATCGCTTGTCCCTCCGGGATGGGAACCATGCCGCCGCAGCGTGGGCAGTTCAGACCGTAAAGTGTTTTCTCGACCGACATGTTCGTGAGAAAGCGAAGCGACTTTCAGTAACGCCGCATGCCGGGGTGCGTTCGGGGAGTCACACCTTCGCCGCTACCCAGGCTGCGATGGCAAACAACACCGGCGCCGTCAGACAGCCCAGGCCTGCGCAAACCGCCAGCCCGCCGAAGTAGCCGCTCTCATCGCCGACGGTCGCCGCGCCGATGAGCGGAATCCATGCCAGGACGAAGAAGACCAGCGCGGACGCGCAGCCGGCCAACAGGTACGGGGCCTCGGCTTTGGGTGGGAAGACGTTGGCGAAGACCTTGCCCGTAGCGGCCTCCACCAGCGCCGTGTAGGTCTTGTTGTTGAAGGTGTACTTGAAGGTGTACAGCGGCACGTGCACCAGCGCCGTTTCGGCGATATTGGCGACATTGAGGCCGCGCCCCTGTAACCAGCCGAGCGCTGTCTGCAGGGGGACGGTTGGGGGGTGGGCCTGGCCGTCCAGGCTCGGATCGTACCGCCGAAGGTCGCCGGCAGGCAGGTTCAGCCGCCGCAGTTCGCTGACCGAAGTTGCGGCGGCCGGCTCCAACATGATCTCTTCCTTGCCCTGGACGCGCCATTTGAAATACCAGAGCGGAAAATACTCGAAGGTCTGCGCGACGACCTGCGCCTTCCGGTCCAGGTCTTTCACGGTCTCATTGCCGGCCATCCACTGCGCCAACAGGCCGCGCGCCTTCCGGTCATCTACGGTCGGCGCCAGGGCGTAGTGCAAGACCACGCGCGACTTGTCGAGGTAGATGGTGCTGTTGCAGTTGGGGCAGGTGATGAAGCGTTGGCTTTCTTCGGGATGCAGCTCCGTGCCGCATTGCGTGCAGCGCAGGTGGACGGCGGGCAGCGGGGCAGAGGCTTGAGCAGGCGCATTCATCAGGGGCGATTATAACGTCAGTCATCGGTCATCGGTCATGATTGATGATAGATGACTTTCGCTGCGGCGCGCGGCAACGAGGAACAGCAGACCGGCCAGGTTGGTGGCGGCGACGGCGAGGAAGAAACCGCTCGCGCCCAGGGCATCGAACACCCAGCCGCCCACGCCGGCGCCGAGGGCTGCGCCCAGCCCGAAGGAGGCCGCGGTGAGCAGCGCCTGCGCGGTCGCATTCAGGCCGACCGGTGCGCGCTCGTCGGCGTAGGCCACGCTGCCCACCAGGAAGGCACCGAACGAGGGGCCATGCAGGGCTTGAGTCCAGAGCACGGCCAACGGTTGTCCGGCTACGGCGACCAGCGCCCAGCGCCCGGCATAGGTCACCCCACCCAGCATCATACTCCCCCACGCGCCGAGCCAGCGCAAAAGCTTCCGCGAGTAACGCAGCACGGGCAATTCGCTCAGGGCCGACAGGGCATTGGCATAGCCAACCAGGGTGGCCGTTCCCCCCAGCATCTGCAAGTGGAGGGAGTAAAACGAAAAGGCCCCATATACTGCCGCGCCGCTCACCAGGCTGCCGACCAGAAACAGGCTGAATGAGGGCTGAACCAGCAACTGGCGAAACCCGGCGCTGAATGTAGTACGCAGGAGGCGTTGCCGATCGGGCAGGCCCAACGCGACCAAACCGGCCAGAGCCAGGCTGGCGGCATACGAATAGAACAGCCACTCCAGCCCGAGGTTTTGCACCGCCCAGCCGACCAGCAGGACATGGGAAATGTAACCGAGCGTACCCCACAGCCGGATGTCGCCGTAGGACCGCGCCGTGCCCTCGACCAGTTCGAGCGTGGCGCTGTCAATCAACGGGCCGAGGCCGGAGGCGAAGATGTTTGCCATCACCGCCAGCACGACCATTGCGCCGAACTTCCACGACTCATACGCTGCCGGTACGTGTGCGGCTAGGAGCGGCGTAAGGAGCGCGGGCAGAAGCGGCGCGAAGGAGAGCGCCACGAGTAGCGGACGATGCAGGCGAAAGCGGTCGGCCAGGCTGCTCCAGAGCGTGCCCGTCGTCAGATTGCAGAGCGGCCCGATGCTGGCAAGCAGGCCGATCTGTAGGCCGCTCAGTCCAAGCCCTTGATAAAACAGCCCGATGAAGGGAAAGTACGCGCCGACCGCGCCGAAATAGAAGAAATAGTAAGCGCTCGCCAGCGCCGTCGGCCCGAGGCGCGCGCGCCGCCGATCTCCAAGCAGGTGGATCACGCTAGCTAATTGCGGCCCACGGTGTGCAGGAAGATGAAGTTGGCCGGGGCGAGCTTGGTGGGCGGGATGCCGGCCATTAGAATGACTTGCTGGCCGGGGCGCACCGGCGAGTTGAGCAGCATAGCGGCCTCGACGTGCGCCAGCATCGTCTCCACACTGTCGGCGTGGGGCACCAGGTAGGGCATCACGCCCCACAGCAGGCTCATGCGGGCGTAAGTCTTGGGGTCGGGCGTGAAGCCAAGGATGGGCACGTCCGGGCGGGCCTTGGAGAGGAGGCGGGCGTTGCGGCCGGTGAGCGAGAACACGGCGATGGCCTGCACGGCGCGGTCGTGGGCCAGCTCGCGGGCGGCGCGCGCCAGCGCAATGGCATCCTCGGTCGTCACTTCGTTCGGCACCTGCCAGCGGCTGTACTTGGCGCCGTTGGACTCGGCTTCCTCGGCAATCGCGGCCATCATTTTCACGGCCTCGATGGGATACTGGCCGGTCGCCGTCTCGCCGGAGAGCATCACGGCGTCGGTGCCGTCGAAGATGGCGTTAGCCACGTCGGAGACCTCGGCCCGCGTGGGCAGCGGGTTGTGGATCATGGACTCGAGCATTTGCGTGGCGGTGATGACGATTTTGCGGTGGCGGTTGGCGGCTTCGATGATGCGCTTCTGGGCGGTGGGAACCTGCTGCGGCGACAACTCCACGCCCAGGTCGCCGCGGGCCACCATCACGCCGTCGGCGATGTCCACGATGGACTCGAGGTTGTCCAGCGCCGAGGGCTTTTCCAGCTTGGCGATGATGGGGGTCTTAGCGGCTTTGGGATTCAGCTCCACCAGTGCGCGCTTGATGAGGGCCACATCCTCGGCGCGACGCACGAAGCTGAGCGCCACATAATCCACCTGCTGCTCCAGGCCAAAGGCCAGGTCTTCGCGGTCCTTCTCGGTGAGCGAGGGAGCGTTGACCAGCACACCCGGCAAATTAATGCCCTTATGCTCCTTGAGCAGGCCGCCATGGATGACGCGAGTGTGTACATCCGTGCCTCCGGCTATGCGTTCGACCTTGAGTTTCATCATCCCGTCGTCCAGCAGGATGCGGTCGCCGGCCTTCACATCGCCGGGCAGCCCGTCATAAGTGGTGGAGACCTGGCGTGCGTCGCCGGGGACGTTGCGGGTGGTGATGATGAACTCCGCGCCGTCTTTCAACTCCACCGGTTTGTGGTCCTGGAGCCAACCGGTGCGGATCTTCGGGCCTTGTAAATCTTGCAGGATCGCCAGGGGCCGGTTGAGGCGATTGGCGACGCGGCGGAGTTTACCGATGGTGGCCGCGTGCTCGGCGTGTGTCCCGTGAGAAAAATTAAGCCGGGCGACGTTCATGCCCGCTTCGATGAGCTGGGCGATTTTGTCCTCGGTATTACACGCCGGCCCGATGGTGCAAACGATCTTCGTGAACCGCATACGGTTTCCTGTGCCGCTGGGTGCGTTGGCCAAGTGAAAGGAGAGCGGCTGACCGCGGCGATTATAACATCCGGCTTGCGTTGAAGTCGTGCGGCGTGTTCAATTTTCCTTGAGATGAATTTGGGCAAAGCTGTGAGGCGATTGACCGCGGCATGGATTTCCGACCGCGGTCGTGCTTACTCGTCATCGGCGGCTGGCGGCGGGGCAATGGGTTTCCGGAGGGCAGGAGAGCGGCGCGGATGCGGCAACTGAGGCCGCACCGCTTCAAACCATGCGGTGAAGATCAGCAACCAGGGCTTGGGTTGCGGGATCGCGCCCAGCGCTTGCTCACGCGTCACCAGCAGCAGCGAGACGGCCAACAGGCCCGCGCCCAACCACTGCAACGGCGTAAGCATCTCGTTCAACAGCAGGCTGGCCGCCACGATGGTGACGAGAGCTTCGCTCAGGTTGAGCAGGATCGTCTGCATCCCGCCCAGGTGCTTGACGCCGACAAACAGCGTCAACCGCGCAGTGACCGTGACGAGCGTGAGCAACAGCACCGGCTGCCAGGCCGTTGCGCTGGCCGGCAGGGCCGGCCTCCCGCCGATGAGGTAGGCGATGAAGACCGTGCCGGCCATGCCGCTCAGTGTGTACAGCGTCACCGTTGGCGAGGGGACGTCGTAAAGTGTGTGCTGGTTGAGGGCGATGTGCAACGCATACAGCGCGCCTGAGGCGATCATCAACAGCGCTGCGCTCCAGTTCGCGCCGGCAGGGTCCGACCACTTGAGCAGAAAGACGGCCAGCAGCGCCAGCCCGAGCCGCACCAGCGTCAGCCGCGACAGGCGATAGCCGTCGAGCCACGAGAATAACGTGAGGAAGAGCGGGTAGAGGGTGAAGAGCAGCTGGCTGAGGGAGGCATTCAAATCCTTCAGGCTGGTATAGAACAGCAGCGACCCCAGGCCGTTGACCGCGCCTGCGATTACGCAGGCCCAGAAGGCGAAGGGGTAGATGAAGATGCTCTTGCGTGCGAAGACCAGGTAGAAGAACCAGAGCAGGCCGGCCGCGCCCACCGTCCGCAGCATCACCACCGTAAACGGCTCCAGCCCCGCCTCATAGGCCTGTTTGCCGAAGATGGGCACGAAGCCCGAGGCCAGCGCCGAGAGCAACGCCGCCGCCACGCCGGTGACCTGGGTTGAGTTCCAGCGCGCTGCCACCGATCACTTCACTCCGGCAATGCCTTGCGCACATCATCGAATAGCGCGTCGTCCATGAACTCGCCTTTCTGAAACAGTGAGCTGGCCTGGCCGTCTAGTCGCTCACGCTCCTCCGGGGTCAGGGTTTTGGCGGTGACGACGATGACGGGGATATCGCGCGTGGCCTCGTCGGCTCGCAGGGCGTCCAACACGGCGAAGCCGTCCACCTCGGGCATCATCAAGTCCAGGATGACGAGGTCGGGCCGGCGCTCGCGGATCAGGGCCAGGCCGGCGCGCCCGTTATCGGCCTCGTGGATAGCGTAATCGCCGTGGGCCTGTAGGATGCGGCGCAGCAGCCGCACCGCGTCCGGCGTATCATCAATGATGGCAATCGAGCGTACGCGCGCGTCCAACCGTTGCAAAGCGGCCAGCACGCCCTCCGGCTCCGGTGTGGTCGCCGGTGCTTCGCCTAACTCCTGCGCCCAGCCGTCGCCCAACACTTCGCTCTCCACCGGGAAGGTGTGGCCGGTGCAGTTCACCACCACCGTTTCGTCCGGCTGGATGAGGCCGCGCTGCACCAGCTTGAACAGACCGGCAAAGGCCGCCGCTGCGCCCGGCTCCATGCTGAAGCCCTCGATCTTTGCCATCACGTGCATGGCGCGGAAGGTCTCGTCGTCGCTGACGGACTCCAGAACGCCGCCGTGCTGGAGCAGGTAGTCACGCAGAAAATTGTAGGCGCGGCCCGGGTTGCCCGTCGCCAGCGTGCCGATGCGGGTGCGCGGCGAGGCGACCACATCCGGCGTTGCGCTGCCGCGTTTGTAGGCGGTCACCATCGGCGCGCAGCCCTCCACCTGGAAGCAGGCCAGGCGCGGCATCCGGTCAATCAGGCCCATGGCCTGCAATTCGCGGAAGCCCTTCATCGCGCCGACCGGCCCCAGCCCGCCGCTGATGGATTGGAGATACCAGTCGGGGGCACGCCAGGGCGTGGCCGGCTCCGGCCCCTGCCATGCAAGCTGCTCGGCGACCTCATACGCCAGCGTCTTCATGCTCTCGACGGAGGCGATGCTGCGCAGGCCCCGGTCGTAATACATGCCGCGCTGGCGGGCGAAGGCCTGCGCCAGCTCCTTCGACTGATCATAGGTGGCGGTGACTTTGATGACCTGGGCGCCATAGAGCGCACACTCGCGCATCTTCTCGGGAGGCACGAGCGAGGTGAGGAAGGCATAGACTTTGATGCCGGCGCGCGCGCCGTAGGCGGCGTAGGAGATGGCAACATTGCCGGTGGAGGCCACCACCGCGTCGCGGATGCCGGCTTCCTTCATCACCGAGACGGCCAGCGCGGCCTGCCGATCCTTGAACGAGCCGCTCGGGTTCTGCCGCTCATCCTTGATGAAGAGGTTGGAGCAGCCGAGCATCAGCCCCAGGTTGGTGGCCGGCACGAGGGGCGTGTTGCCCTCGCCCAGCGTGATGGCGTGCGCCGGGTCACGCAGCGGCAGCAGCTCGTGATAGCGCCATAAGCCGGGGTTACGGCGCATGTGGGCGCCGGAGGTGGGCGCGGCAAAGCTGGCCGCGACGGCGGCGTAGTCGTAGCGGGCTTCGAACCAGTCGCTGCCGCAGCGCACGCATGCCATCGGCATCGGCGCAAACGGCGCACGTGCGCCACAATCCATGCAAACCATCTCGACCGTAGTGGGCATGCTGGCGGAGGCCGCTGATGACAGCAGCGCTCAGCGGTGCTGCGTCGCGCCGTTGTTACGGCTCAGGCCGGGCAGCCGATTGAGCGCGCGCGTCAGGTCGCTTTCGAGAATCGGCTTGAGCAGGTGTTCATCGGCCCCCAGTTGCAGCGCGCGCTCCCGCTCGTCGGTGACGGTGCAGACGATGACAGGGATGGCGCTCGTGGCCGGATTGCGCTTCAACTCGGTCAGCACCTGCCAGCCGTCCTTGTTGGGCATAAGCACATCGAGCAGGATGGCCGCCGGCCGCGCCGCTATGGCGCGCGTCACCGCTTCCTCGCTTCGCGAGACGGTCAGCAACTGGTAGCCGTTCGGCTCCAGGTAGCGGCGATAAAGCATGGAGACGCCGCGGTCATCCTCGATGACGAGGATGAGCGGCGGGCCGCCCGGCTCAGGTTCCGGCTCGGGAACCCAGATCGGCAGCGTGAAGCTGAAGGTGGAGCCTCGGCCCGGCACGCCGGCGCTCTCGGCCCAGATGCGCCCGCCGTGCAGTTCGACCAGATGGCGGCTGATGTTCAAGCCCAGGCCGGTGCCGCCCGCGCGCCGCGTTGGCGATCCATCCAACTGCGAGAAGCGCTCGAACAGCTTGTCCATTTCATGGGCCGGGATGCCCTGCCCGGTGTCCGTGACGCTAATCTGCACGACCGACTCGGTGGGGAGGACACTGGCGCTGAGGGTGATCGCGCCACGTTCGGTGAACTTGGCAGCGTTGGAGCACAGGTTGAGCAGCACCTGCCGCACGCGCGTGGCGTCGGCCCGCACCGGCGGCAGATCTGCCGGCACGTTCTTGTGCAGTTCGATGGATTTGTCGCGCACCAGGCCGCGCGTGGTGGCCAGCACGCCTTCGAAGATGTCGCCCAGGTATACCCGGTCGAAAGATAGCTCGATCTTGCCGGCCTCAATGCGCGACAGGTCGAGGATATCGTTGATCAGGCCGAGCAGATGCTGGCCGGAGTTGTAGATCGAGGTCAGGTCCTGCTGCTGCATTTCGGTGAGCGGGCCGTCAATGCCCTTGAGGATGACGCGTGAGAAGCCGATGATGGAGTTGAGCGGTGTGCGCAGCTCGTGGCTCATGTTGGCCAGGAACTGGGTCTTGAGCCGGTCAACTTCCTGCAGACGCTCGGCGGTCTCGCGTTGCAGGGCGTACAGGCGCGCAATCTGCACCGCGGCCTCGGCGCTGCGGACGGCAGCCTCCAGCAGGTTGAAGTCGTCCGTCGTCAGGTGATCGGCGCCGGCAGAGCCGGTGGAATGCACCAGCGCCACCAGGCTGTCGAGCTGGCCCATGATGTGTAGCGGGACGATGACGCTCTCACGCGGCTCGCCGAACATGCTCGAGGCAAGTCGCTGCACCTGGCGTGTCTCCGCCGTGATGGCCTGCGCCAGTTCCGGATGCGCGCTCACCGGCGTGGGCTGGCCGGGCGTCGGCCAGCGCAGCGCGTCGGCGGCCTCCGGCTCGCACAGCACCACCCGCGGCAGCACCGTCTCGTCCGCCGCGTTCCAACCATAGATGACGACGCCGTCGGCCTGGAAGGTGTCCAACAGCTCGGCGGCGAGGGTGGCCCACACCTCCTGCTCTTCCAGTTTGCCGGAGACGGATTGTGCGATGCGGGCCAGGGCGCTGGCCGAACGCTCTTGCGCCTTGACGCGGCGGAAGAGGCGGGCATTTTGCAGGGAAGCCGCGATCTGATCGGCCATCGTTTGTAGCACGGCGACGTCGGCCTCGGTGAAGGCGTTACGCTGGGTGGATTGCACGCTGATGGCGCCGAGCACGCTTGGCCCAACGATCAGCGGCAGCGCCATCTCCGAGCGCGTGTCCGGCGTCAGCGGGTTGGGGTAGCGCACCGTCTCTTCGGCCACGTCCGACGAGATTCGCGCAGCGCGGTGGGCGATGGCCCAGCCCACCATGGATTGTCCGCCGACCTCCAGTTGGTGGCCCTGGCGCAGCAGCAACGCCGCGCCTTCCGGAGCGCCGCCGACGGCGTGGCGCAACACGGCCCAGTGACCGTGTTCGTCCAGCAGGAACAAGCCGACGTAGTACAGATTGAAGCGCTCATGGATCAGCTCGACCGCGCGCTGTAATAGTTCGCGCTCGTCGAGCAGCGTGGTGGCGGCGCGGCTGACCTCGGCGGCGGTGATGAGTTGCTGCGCTCGCCGCTGCGCCTGCTGGTACAGGCGGCTGTTCTCGATCGCGTTGGAAATCTGGCCCGCCATGGTCTCGGCCAGCGAGACTTCGGCGTCGGTGAAGGTGCGCCGCGGCTGGTCGCTATCAATGCCGATGACGCCGATGACCTCGCCGCGCGCAACCAGCGGCGTGAGCAGCAGGCTTTCGGCTTGGCGCTCGTGCATCCGATCGTGCCGCGTCTCGCTCGGCGCGCTGAACGCGCCCAACGAACGGGTCTGCACATCGGTGAGGACCAGCGAACGATGGGTTTCGACCACGCGCCGGAGGGAAGGATTACTGGCGATTGGGATGACGACCCCGGCCGTGCTGTTCTCTTGCGCCTGCTCGGCGGCCATGCTGTGATCAGCAGCCACGCTGTAATCCGCGGCCACAACCAGCGCATCGCGCTCGGCGTTGAGCAGCGCGATGTTGACGCTGTGCGCCTGGAATGCCTGAGCGATTTCGCGGCAGACGGAGGTCAGCATGACGTCCAGGTCGAGATTGGAGACGGCGGCCTCGGCCAGGCGGTTGAGCGCGCCCAACTGCTCGGCGCGGCGCTCGATGACGGCGATGCTGCGCAGGTTCTCGATCAACGCCGCTGCCTGCTGGCCCAGGTTCACCAGCCGCAGCCGTTCCGCCTCGCTGAACGTCGTGGCCTCCCCGATGAAGCCGGCCAGGTAGCCCACCCACTCGCCGCCGACCACCAACGGCGTGAACAGCGCAGCCTGCGCGCTGTAGCGTAGCCGGTACGTGTTGCGGCTGATCTCATCCAGACGCGGATCGTGCTGCAGATTCTCGATGAGCAGCGCCTCATCCGGCCGCAGATTGCGCGCCATCCAGGCCGCGACAGGGAAGAGTTGGTCGAGGGCCTCGGGCTGGACGATGCTCCAGTGCGCGATGATTTCGCTGCGGCCCGGCACCTCGCGCGCCGTCCAGGGGCGCTCGAAGTAGTGCAGTTGCAGCGTATGGGCACGCCGCAGCACCGTCTGGCGGCGTAGCACGGCGAGCACCTCATTGAAGCCCTGGGCCGTGTTCAGCTCGGCGCTGGCACGGTAGAGGGCCTCCGTCTCGGCCAGTGCGCTCTGCGTTTGTTTGAACAAGCGCACGTTTTCGATGGCGACGCCGATATTGGCGGCAATAGTGCTCAGCAGCTGGATGTCGTTCTCGGAGAACAACCCGGCCTGAGTCGTGCTCTGCACGTTGAGGATGCCGGTGACTTCGTCGCCGACGATGATGGGCACGCTCAGGTACGAGAGCGCCGGCTCGCTCCCGAGGTAGGCGCCCAATTCCTGCAGGCGGAGCGGGGCATCCTGGTTGATCAGCAACGGCTGGCGCGTCTGAAAGACGAGCGACGTTGGGCCGTGCCCAAGCGGGATGGGCGGCGTGGATACCGGCTGGCCCTTTTCCAGGCTGTATGGAAACCCCAGTTGCCGGCGGGCCGGGTCGAACAGGGCGATGTAGCCGGTCTGGACGCCGAAGATCTCCATGATCTTGTCGCCCACCTGGCGCAGCATCACCTCCAGGTTAGCCTGCGAGCTGAGGATGGCGCTGATACTGTTGATGGTTTGCAGTTCGACCAGGCGGCGACGCGTCTCCTCCAGCAGGCGGGCATTGGAGAGGGCCGAGGCGGCGGCGGCAGCGAACAGCCGGGCTACGGTCTCATCCTCGGCGGAGTAGCGCCAGTCCGGCTGCAGCCGGTTGACGGCCAGCACGCCCAGCGTCTCCGTCTGCCAGATCATGGGCACGGCCAGGGCGCTCATCTGGCCGGGCTGAGTCTGGTAATCGTCCAACGTCACCGGCCCGCCGGTGGCCAGCGCCCTGCCTGCCAACCCTTCGCCGATTTTCAGGCGGCGGCCCAGTAGCGAATAGGAGACGGTGGGATGGGTCACGGCCAGTTCGATTTCGTCGGAATCCGGCACGGGCAGCCACAGGTCGGCGCTATCGGCGCGCAGCAGGGCGCGGGCGCGGCGCGCAATGAGCTGCAGCAGCTCGGCGCGGCTGAATTGCGGGCCGGTCAGCTCCAGCGCCGCTTCCGACAGTGCCGCCATGCGCTGGGCATTGGTGCGGGCATCGAAGTACAGGTGGGCGTTTTCCAGCGCCAGCCCCATGCGCTCGGCGATGGCTTCGATCAGTTGGAGCTCGTTGTCGGACCAGACCTGCTGCTCCCGCTTGATGGCAATGGTGCCCAGCGTCAGGTCGCCGGCGCGAATGGGGATCTCCAGCGCGCCCGGCTCGGTGGCGGCGTCCTCGATGGGCAGCGGCGCCGTGTCCACGCCGTCATAGCGATACGCTTGTGGCAGCGCCGAGACCGGCATGCCGCCGCCCTGTTCGCGCGCCTGTCTTTGCAACTGCCGCAGCGCCTCCAGGTTGCGTTCCTGTTCGGCCAGCAGCCGCGCGTTTTCGATGGCGACCGCCAATTGGTCGGCCAGCGATTGCAGGGCGACGATGTCGTCGTCGCTGAAGGCGTTGAGCTGCGTGGATTGCACGTCGAGCGCGCCGATCACACCGGCGCTGCCGCGCAGCGGCAGCGCCATCTCGGACTGTGTGTCCGGCAGATCGGGGTTGCGGAAGTGCACGGCGTCCTCGCCGACATTGAGGGCGATGCGCGGCTGACCGGAGGCGGCGACGAAACCGACGATGCCCTGCTGCCCACCGGCGACCTTCGCTGCGCGCAAGCGGTGGCGGCGAGCGAGCATCCGCTGCCCGCCGGCGCTGCTGGCCGCTCGCAGCACCGCCCACTCCCCGTCTTCGTCCAGCAGGAAAATCCCAGCGTGATAAAACCCGAACTTCTCGCTGATGAGGCGGACAGCGCCATCGAGCAGCGTGGGTAAATCATGCAGGGTGGCGGCGGCGCGCGCCACCTCGGCGCTGACGGCCAACTGTGAGGCGCGACGCTCCAGCACCCGCGACTGCGCCAGCAATTCCTCATTGGTCAGGCTGAGCGCCTGTGTAGCCGCCTCGAGCTCGGCTGTCCGCTGCAGCAGAGCCTCGCGCGTTTTTTCCAGCTCGCGTTTTTGTTCGGAAGTCGCCAGCGCAAAGGCCTGTGTCTCCAGGAACTGGCGTTGCGGGATGATGAGCGCCACGATAAACAGCGCCAGGGTCGCCCCGGCAACCAGCCAATCCTGCCAGACCAGAGAACTGGCCGGGTCCAGGGGTTGCCACAGGCCCGTCGTGACCACGAAGCCCAGGAGCGCCCACGTCAGCAGGACAGCCAGCAAGGCGCTCAGCCCGGCCCGCGCGCCGAACAGGACTGTGGTTAACACGGCGAAGCCCAGCAGGATCACCCGGCCGGAGCCTTCCAGGCCGGAGCTGAATAGGCTGACCACCCCCAGCACGTACACCAATCCGAGGAAGAGGCCGCCGCGCCTGGTCAGCGGCCAGGTGCGCGCCAGTGATAACGCTAGAACGGCCAGGAAGATGACGGCATAGATGAGGGTCGGCGCCCACATGCCGGTGAAGGCCGCACTCAGCGCCGAGGTGGCCAGCGCCAGCAGCGCTACCCAGCGCACGCCGCGCAGCAATTGATCGAGCACCTCGGCGCGGGCGTTGCGCAGGGCGAGGCGCAGCTCGGGCGTCAAATGCTCACGCGGGAAGATGCCGCTGTCGCGTTCCTTCAAGTTCATGACCCATGCGCAAGCGAAGCTGGCGGCGCCAGCGGAGCTGGCTGCGAAGGAGCGCTACCCGCTTCTCCATCGCCGCTGGGCAGTGTGATGTCGGGCGAGTCTTTGGCGATGGGCTTGGGTTGCAGCCGCAGGGTGACCTCGGTTGCGCCGAGCGCACGGCCCAGCTGGCGGATGCCGCTTTGCACGATGAAGGCCGGGTTCAGGGACGAGCGCATCTCGTCGGTGATGGCGGTGATGAGCTGGTCGCGCCGGCTGCGGGCCTGGCTTTCCTGCAAGAGCGCCGCGCTCTCCAGCGCCGAGGCGATTTGCGCGGCGATGGTTTCGAGCACGGCCTGCTCCTGCGCATTGAGCGGCCGCTCCTCGGGCCGCCCATGCAGTTCGATCACGCCGATGAGCTGGCCGCGCAGGCGTAGCGGCACCTGAATCGGGTTGTCGCTCTCGGCGCCGCCCGGCTCCAGATCGTAGACCAGGGTGCGCGGGAGCAGGTTCTGCTCGATGGCCGTGTTGCGCCAACTGGTGTTGAGGGTCTGCTGGTAGAGCGATTGGGCTTCCGCGAGCGCGGCCTGCGTGCGCTGGAAGAGGGAGGCGTTTTCGATGGCGATGCTCAACTGGTCGGCCAGCACCTGCAGCGCCTGCAGGTCGTTCTCGTTGAAGTCGTCGCGCTCGCGGCTCTGCACGTCGAGCGCCCCCAGCAGGCGGTCGCCGACCAGCAACGGCAGGCAGCATTCGGAGCGTGTCTCGGGCAGCAGCGGGTTCTTGAAGTGGAACGGGTCGTCGGCCACGTCGCGGGCGATGCGCGGCCGCCGGTTCTGCGTCACCCAGCCTACCAGCGAGCGCGAGCCGATCGCCAGCCGGTGCCCTTGCGCTTTTAGCTGTGCGCCCACTTCGCCGGTGGATTCGCGCAGCACGGCATATTCGCCGGCGTCGTCCAGTAAAAAGACCGAAGCGTGATAAAACCCGAACCGGCCCCGGATCATCTCCAGCGCCAGCTCAAGCAGGTCGTTCAGGTTGCGGATGCCGGCGGTGGCGCGGCTGATGTCGGCGGTGGCCTGGAGCTGCGCCGTGCGTTCCGCCACCAACTGCTCCGACCGGTTCAGGGTGTCTTGCAGTTGGCTCGTCATGGCGTTGAACGTCTTGATGAGTTGGGTGATCTCATCGTCGCCGGCGGGCGTCGCGCGCGCGGAAAGGTCGCCGCTGCGCACCTGCTCTGCCGCCCGGGTCAGGCTGACGATGGGCTGGGTCAGGTTGCGCGAAGCGATCGCCGACAGGCCTGTCACAGCCAGGGCGGCGACCAGCGCCAGCAGGATCGTTGTACGGGTCTGAGCGCGCACCGGAGCCAGGGCCACCGGTTCCGGTTGCGATGTCAGGACGATCCACGGCGCATTGCGTAGCGGTAGTAATACGGCAAAGTGGCGCGGCTCCGGCTCGGCAGGGTCGTCGGCATAGTGGATGAGGCCTTCGAAGAAAGTCGGTTGGTCGGTCTGCCGGGCGTCCGCCAGCCGCGCCGCCAGCGCCGGTAATTGCGCGTCCAGCTCGGCCGGCGTGCGCGCCGGCGCGCGTCCCAGGGTCAGTAAGTTGTTCAAGTCCGGCGCTGCCGGCAGCGCGGCGAACCGCAATGCATTGGTGCCGGCGGCGGCGCTGTCGGCCAGCCGCAGGCCGTCCTCGTTGAACAGGGCTGCCACCGATTCGCTGCCCGGCCCGAGCGGCTCCCGGTTGAGTTGGATGAGGCGCTGGAGCCAGGCCGAGTTGACCTCGGCCGCCAGCACGCCGAGGGGCGTACCCCCCGGTTCGGCAACAGGCACAGCCAGGTAAAAAGCGCCGGTCGAGCCGCGATAGTAGACGGGCGAGAGGTAAGCCTCTCCGGTCTCCAACGGCGTTCGGAAGATGGCCTCCGCCTGGGCCGGCTCAAGGGCCGCGCCGGAGGTCGTGCTCAACACCAGGTCGCCGCTGGCATCGAACAGGAAGTAGGCTGAGGTGTTGCGCGTCTGGCCCGTGGCCAGGGCGCCTTGGCCGGGCGCGGTCAGCAGGGAGAGGAGCAGGTCACGCGTTTGCTGCGTCAGGGGGCTGGCCGAACGCTCGGAGGCGGGCAGGCGCAGGTACTCGCTCAACAGCGGCAGGCGCGCCTGCCCGGAGATGGCGAGACGGTTGGCGGTGAGGAAACTGTCGAGGTCGGCGGCGGTGCGCGAGGCAGCGACCACCAGCGATTGGTTGACGGTACGGGTCAGGCTGGCGCGCAGGGCCTGGTCGGTGCGCCAACTCGTGAGGATGAGCGGCGCCAGCGCCACAAAGAGGAAGCCCAACAACAGTTTGCTGCTCAGGCGGTAGCGCGGAAACTGGCGCCAGAGCAAAACCCCAAACAACGCGATTACGCCGGTCGTGAAGACGGGCAGGGCGCCGTTCTGAAACCAGTCGGGCAGCGTCAGGCGTGGCCAGAGCGCATTCGACTCGAGGAGCAGATCCAGGCTCAGGGTCGTCACGCTGACGGCCACGCCGGCCAGGATCATGGTGCGCGCCTCGGACCCGGCCAGGCTCAGGCTGGCGATCGCGCCGACGGCGATCAGGAGCAGGATGCTGCTGGGCACGCCGATGTTGGCAAACAGAGCGACTGCGCCCGGCGCTGCCAGCATCACGAAGATGGCCAGCAACCAGGCGGCGCTGCGGGTTCGACTGGCGGCGTTGAGACTCAGACTGATCAGCGCCGTCATGATCGCGACGCCGGCTGCAGCTAGCACGGGGAGCGCTGCGGCTGGCCCGCCCTCGCCCAGATACAGGACGAGGGCCACTCCGGCAATCAGGGCGGCGATGACCAGCAACAGACGCCCGATCCGGCGCACATTGCGCTGCGCATGGGGGCGCGATTCGGACGGCGGTGTCATTTCGGGTCCGTCTCCAGCGTCTGGCCGTTACCTGGGCTGCCGCCCTGTAGGCGCACGATGGCCCGGCGCGCGCCCAACGCTCGGCCCAGCTCCACAGCGGTGCTTTCGAGGATGGTCTCGGCTTTCAGGGAGCGGTGCGCTTTCGTCGAGAGCGTGAGTACCAGTTCCTCCAGGCGTAAGAGGCTCTGCTGGCGCTCGAAGAGCTGGCAGTTCTCGATCGCCACGGCGGCCTGATCGGTCAGCGTTTGCAGGATGTCGAAGTCTGCGCCTGAGAAGGCGTCGGGCTCGCGGCTGAGGCAGACCAGGACGCCGATGAGGCGCTCGCCGACGGTCAAGGGCAGGGCTGCCTCCGATTGGAATTCGGCCAGGCGCGGGTCTAGCCGGTGCAGGGGCGGGGCTTCCACCTGAGCGGCTGTGCGCGCCGAACGGCTGCGCGCAACGTGGCCCGGCAATGAGCCAGACTCGATCTCGATGGTGAGGGGATGGGCCTTTGGTCCTGCTGGACGGCCGCTGGCCACCGACGCATAGTGTTCGGTGTGCAGCCGCAACGACTGACCTGTCTCATCGGTCAGGAAAACCAGCACGCCATGGTAACCAAAATGATGCTGGATGAGGGCCGTCACTTCTGGCAGCAATTGGGCCAGGCTGCGATGGGCAGCGGCGACGCGGCTCATCTCCGCTGTGATCGTCAATTGTCGGGCGCGCCACTCAGCGGTGGTTTGAAGCGTCCGGTAGGAAATCCGCAGGTCTTCGCTCATGCGGTTGAAGGCTTGCGCCAGCAGGCCCAGTTCGTCGCTGCGTTCGATCTCCACTTGAGCTGTCAGATCGCCGGCGGCGATGCGCGCGGCGCTGTTAGTCAAGGCGCGGATGGGTCGGGTCAGACGCCGGGTGAAGAACGTACTCACCACAACCACCAGCACACTACTGCTCAGGGTCACCGCCCCCAGTATCCACAGCGTGTTTTCGAGCGGCGCTGCAGCTTCGGCCCACTCTTGCTCCACGAACAGCGCCAGCCGCTGTTCGTTCAGCCAGGCGTAACGCCCGACGACGGTCGCCCCTTCCGGGTTGGCGTAGAAGCCTCCGCCGCTGCTGGCCTGATCGAGCACGCGGCGTATCGTCTCGCTTCGCGGACGGGCGCGCGGCGACATGATCTGGACGCCGACGCGGTAACCGTCTTCACTGACCAGGTAGGCCTGGCCGGTCGCTCCCAGGCCGGGCGCCGGCGCGACGATTCGCAGCAGCGGCTCATGGCGTAGCACGCCGACCAGGATCGCCACCGCACTCTGCTCGGCTGGTGCGATGGGCGTAGTGGCGACCAGGCTGACGACCTGCGCGTCCAGCTCCGGCCAGAAGCGCGGCGTCAGGAACTGCGGTTCATACTTTACTTGCTGGAGAAAGCTCTCGGAGAAGGACATCGCCGCTGCTGGCGCAGCGCCCTCATTGAGCCAGACGGCGCCATCGGTGACGCCAACGATGAGGAGGCACTTATAAGCCGGGTTTGCATCGAGGAACGCGGCCAGTTGCGGGCGCAGAGCGGCGGCTGTTTCCGGGGTGATTGTCTCCCGCGCGATGTCGCGCGCCAGCACGTCAAGGACCGTGACCTGCTGGTCCGTCCATTGTCGAATTTGCGCTAGTTTGGCGTTGACCAGCGTATCGAGTTGTGTGGTGAGGCGGCGGTCAAGCTCGGCTTCCGCCTGACGATAGAAGCCATAGGCTGCGACCAGAAGCGGCGCGAGAGTGAGCGGCAGCACCAGCCAGAGCAGACTGCGCGCCAACCCGCCGCTGGCTGTAGGCCGGGGGGACAGGGGCGGCTGACTGGTCATGCGCGCCTCCTCCCATGCTCACTGTTCCCAGACCGGCTCGCCGCGCAGCAAACGCCGGATCTGGTCGGGGAAGCGATCTGGGTCAAGGGGTTTGCCCAGGAAGCCGTCGAAGCCGGCAGCGCGCGCCCGGTTCAACTGCTCCAGAGTGGCTTCGGCGGTCACGGCCACGACGATCGTCTCCTTGAGCTTGGGGGTGGCGCGCACTTTAGAGAGTGCCGCGTAGCCGTCTTCGTAGGGCAGCCGGATGTCCATGATGATCAGGTCAATGCGCGGCAGGGTGTCGGCGAATTCCACCACCTGCCAGCCCGAGGTCTTCCATTCACAGCGCGGCACGCCCATATACGCCAACATGCGGGCCATCAGCACAAAGTTGGAGACGTTGTCTTCGACGATCAGCACGGTCGCGTCTTTGGGGTTGACGGGTTCGCGAGTGTGAGGCGGAGTTGGCATGAGTTTCATTGTGGTGAGGTTGGCGCGCCCTCAGGTTGCTTTGCGGTGCTGGGCCAGATAACGCGCGACCTGATCGGGCAGCGCATCCACGTCAATCGGCTTCTGAATGTAACCGTTACACCCGGCGGTTAGCGTACGCTCACGGTCGCCTTTCATGACATTCGCGGTCAGGGCAATAATGCACGTGTTCTCCAGCCCGGCCGTGGCGCGCAGGCGTGTGGTCAACGTATAGCCATCCACTTCCGGCAGGTTGATGTCCAGCAGGATGATCTGCGGCCGGCTGCGCACCGCCTCGGCCAGCCCGGATTGTGCTTCCGCAGCCAGGCTGACCCGGTAGCCGGCAGCTTCCAGCACGCGCTTGACCAGGGTGCGGTTGTCGGCATTGTCTTCAATGTACAAGATATGGGTCTCCGGCATATTGCAATCAACCGTTGCACGCCCATGGAGCGGGGCGGTCAGGCCCAACGGCGCAGCTTGCGCGCCTGGTTGGGAGCGAGACGATTCTAACAAGAACCCCCGTCCGGCGGCAGGTTATGGGCCGGCACCAGTGTGTGAAAACGGTTGGAACTTGCCGAAAATGTAATCGCCCTCGAGGGGTTACGAGGGCGTCCGTCCAGCGGGTACTGGCGAACCCGCCCGGCTGATACAATAAGCGGGTGATGGGATTCGAACCCACGATATCTTGCTTGGGAAGCAAGCGTTCTACCACTGAACTACACCCGCGGTGCGGCAGGCATTCTAGCGTATACGCTTGGCTCGGTCAAGAAATCTATTGGGCGTAGAGGTCTCTATGTCGTTGCGCGAGGCGGCCCAACCCGCGGCCCGTGATCGGCTAGCCGCTTTATACGAAGTCTCCCGCGTGCTCAACTCCTCGCTGGAGTTGGAAGAGGCGCTGATCATCGTCATTGACTCGGCGATTCGCCTGAGCAGGGCGGAGCGCGGTTTCCTCATGCTGCTCGATGAGCCGTCGGGCGAGTTCCATTTCCGCGTGGCGCGCAGTGTTCAGGGCGAGACGCTGACCGAGGAGGCCTCTGAAATCAGCCGCTCGGTGGTGCAGGAGGTGATCCGCACCGGCCAGCCCGTGGTCACCTTCGACGCCCAGAAGGACCCGCGCTTCACCAGCAAAGCGTCGGTGATCAACTATCTGCTCCGCTCGATCATGGCCGTGCCGCTGCACCGCCAGGGCCGGCCGCTGGGCGTCTTGTATGTAGATAGCAAGACCCGTCATGTACAGTTCGGGCAGAGCGATCTGGAGCTGTTGAGCACGTTTGCCGACCAGGCGGCGACCGCGCTCATCAACGCTCAACTGTATGAAGCGCAGAAGCGCGACGCCGAGGCGCGACGCATATTACTGGAGGTGGCCCGCGTGGCGCAGTCCACCAACCGTGTGGCCGATCTGGCGCAGACGCTGGTCAGCCAGTTGCCAGGGTGGATGCAATGCGACCGCTGCGCGCTCTTCCTCCACGATCCGGATCTCGACGCCTTTCGTCCCGTGGCGTTTTCACAGGCCGCCGACCGGGTGTTTTTTGAGTCTCTCGGCCCTCTCGATGCGGCAACCGCGCCGTTCGCCCAACAAATCCGTCATCACCGCCAGCCGCTCCGCCTCACGGTCACCCAAATCCTAGAAGCGCTGCCCGAGCACTGGCTGACCGCCCTCGCGCCCAGCGAAACGCTGCTCGTGCCGATCTGGTCGGAGACGACGCTGATCGGCGTGCTCGCGCTGGATAACGCGCGCTCCGGGAGGCCCTTCGCGCCGCTCACCCTACAGCTCGCTGAAGCGCTCGCTGATCAGCTGGCCACCGCCATTCAACGGCAGCAGCTTTTCGAAACTTCTCAACGCCAGTTGCGCGAGCTGATGCTGCTCAACGCCGTCTCGCTGGTTGCCACCCAGTCTGCCTCGATTGACGAGCTGACCGAGAGGGTGATGGAGATCATCAACCCGATGTTCGAGACGCAGGGGCTGGGTATCATGTTGCTGGACGCGGAGACGCAAACCCTGAACCTGTACCCGAAGCAAAGCGTGTCAGAACAGGGCAATTTCATCCTGCCGCTCGGCAAGGGCCTTGTGGGCAATGTGGCCGCCACCGGACAGCCGCGCCGCTTAGGCGACGTTTCCAAATCCCCGGACTACTTCGAACTGAGCCCCACCACGCGCTCGGAGCTGGCGGTGCCGATGAAGATCGGCGAGCGAGTCATCGGCGTGCTCAACATGGAAAGCCCGCGGCTGAACGCCTTCAGCCCCGCTGACGAACGTCTGCTGACGACGGTGGCGGCCCAGTTGGCCATGGCCATCGAAAAGCAGCGCGCCCTCGAAATCGAGCGTGAGCAGCGTGCGCTGGCCGAGGCGCTGCGCGATGTGGGCCTGGCGCTAGCCGTGGATGCCGACATCGAGGTCGTGCTGGATCGGCTGCTGAGCCATGTAGCGCGCGTCGTGCCCTACCACGCCGCCTGCGCGCTGTTGGTGGAAAGTGGCGTCGCGCGCCTGGCCGGACTGCGCGGCTATGAGCAGCTCGGCCCGGGGGTGGCGGAGCAGGTGCGTGCGGTGCGACTGGAGGTCGAACGCACCGCGAATCTGCGGCGGATGGCAGAGACCGGCCAGCCGCTGGTCATCGGCGATGTGGCCGCCGATCCTGACTGGCAGCCTACCGCCGCCAGCGCCTATCTGCGCGCCTGGGCCGGCGCGCCGGTAATGGTGCAGGGCGCGTGTGTGGCATTCCTCTCCGTGGAGCATGGGCAGCCGGGCTTTTATCAACCGCAGCATGCGCGCTGGCTGGCGGCCTTTGCCGGCCATATGGCGCTGGCTCTGCGCAACGTCGGTCTGTTCCAAGCCGCCGAGCGCCGCGCCGCCGAGCTGGAGGCCGTTCGCGCCGCCAGCCTTAGCCTGACTTCCAGCCTCGACCTCCCGGTCGTCCTCAACGCCATTCTCGAAGGGACCCTCCGCCTGCTGCCTGGTCTGCAGCGAACGAGCATTTATCTGTACGACCACGGACGCCTGGACTTCGGCGCGGCCCTGGATAGCGCCGGCCGGGCCATTGAGTTGCCGCCGCCGCGGCCCCGTGGGGTCACGTACACCGTCGCCCGTTCGGGCGAAGCGTTGATCGTCTCCGATACCCGCTCACACCCCTTGTTTGCCGATGTTCAGCCGGCCTGGAGCGGGGCGGTGATCGGCCTGCCGCTCAAGTATGGAAAGCGCGTTGTGGGCGTGATGGTTATCTTGTACGCCGAGCCGCGCCAGGCGACCGAGGCCGAGTTGCGCATTCTCCGCCTGTTGGGCGAACAGGCGGCCGCCGCCATCGAAAACGCCAGCCTGTTCGATGCCGTGCGCTCGCAACTGGAAGAATTGACCCTGCTGCATTCGGTGGCCGTGGCCGGGACCGAAAGCCTGACCTCCGACGAATTGATTGCCCGCACTACCGGACTCATCGGTCAGGCTATCCCGGCTCGCCTCTATGGTGTGATGCTGCTCGATGCAGCCGGCGTGCGATTGAACCCACACCCCTCCTACCGTGGACTGAAGACAGACATGAATTACAGCGTGCCGGTCGGTGCGGGGATCGCGGGCCGGGTCGCGAGCACCGGCCTGGCGGCGCGCGTTGGGGACGTCAGCCACGACCCCGACTATCGGCTGGGGCATCCCTCTATCCGTTCCGAGTTGTGCGTGCCGCTGAGAAGCGGCGATCGCTTGATCGGCGTGCTGGATGTGGCAAGCGACCGGTTGAACGCCTTCAGCGAGCGCGATGAGCGGCTGCTGACCACGGTGGCCGGCCAGTTGGCGCTGGCCTTTGAGAAGGCGCGACTGCTGGAGGCCGAACGCGCCGCACGCCGGCAAGCCGAGACTCTGCGTGAAGTCGCCAACCTGGCTAACGTCACGCTGGATCGTGACACGCTGTTAGAGCGCCTGCTCGAACTACTGCACGACCTGATGCCGTTTGCCAGCGCCTCCGTCATGCTGCTACAGGGCGGCCGATTGCACCTGGTCGCGCAGCGCGGCTTCCGCACGGCGGCGCAACAGTTTTCCCCTTTACAGCCGGACGATTGGCCCACCATCGCCACGGTGCTGCGCAACCGCCGGCCGCTTATCCTGGATCGGGCCTCGGAGCATCCGCTCTGGCGGCCGGTGGCGGGCACCGAGTATATCCGCTGCTGGATCGGCGCTCCGATCATGATCCGCGACCAGGTCGCCGGCATTCTGAATGTGGATGGCGAGCTGGCCGGCCAGTTTTCGTCTGCCGACGCTGCCTCGATAATGGCGTTCGCCAATCAGGCGGCGGCTACGCTGGAGCGTTTGCGTCTCTTGGAGGAGACGCGTCAGCGCGAACGCGAGCTGACCATCCTGCTCAACGTCGCCCGGATGGTGTCATCGAGCCTCGAATTACGATCTGTCATGGACGAAGTCGCGCTCGCCGTCACCCAGGCCTTCGAGGTCGAGGCCTGTGCGCTCTCAAGCTACGATCCGGTGGAGCACACCGTCACCACCCTGGGTAATTACGCTGCGGGCCGGCCAAAAGGTGCGTACCACCCGGAGACCACCTTTCCGCTAGCCGACTACCCGCTGACTGCTCGGGTCGTCGAAGGTGACGAGATCGTGCGCGTCAACGTGGCGGAGGCGACCGCCGACGCGGCTGAAATCGCCCTGTTGCGGCGCCTGAACTACGCCTCGCTCCTGATGCTGGCGGCGCGGGTGGGCGGACGCACGGTGGGCTTGCTCGAAGTGTATCTCAATGCATCGCAGCGCCAGTTTTCGGACAGCGATCTGCGCCTGTTGCGCGCCATCGCCGACCAGGCTGCCGTTGCCATCGAAAATGGCCGACTGTTTCAGGCCGAACGCGAACAGCGCGAACTGGCCGAGGCCCTGCGCCAAGCCGCCCTCACCCTCAGCGCCAACCTCGATTTCGACGCCGTCCTCGACCGTTTTCTCGATCAGATCGCCGGCGTGTTGCCGTTCGACTCGGCCAGCGTGTTCCTGGTGGATGCGGCGCAGGGGCGCGCCTGGCCGGCGCGACAGCGCGGTTACGAGAAGCTCGGCGTTGCGGCGGTGGAAGCGATGCGCAATCTTAGCTTCGACCTGAACACGACGCCAACGCTTCACCACATGGCCGAGAGCGGGCAGCCCCTCGTCATCTCGAATACGCAGGATTATCCCGGCTGGATCCTCATCGAGCCGCTGGCTCATGTGCGATCGTTCGCCGGCGCGCCGGTCATCGCGCAGGGCCGCGTCGTCGCCTTTTTCCAGCTCGACAAGGCCGAGCCGAATTTCTATCAGCCCAAACACGCCGAGCGCCTGGCCGCCTTCGCGGGGCAGGCCGCGCTGGCGCTGCAGAACGCCCAGCTCTATCAGACCGAGCGCCGCCGCGTGGCTGCCCTGACCGAATTGCACGCTCTCAGCCTGGAGTTGAGCGCGCAGCTAACATTGCCGGAGCTGCTGCCGTTGTTGCTCTCGAGCGCGGCCCGTCTGCTCGATATTCATTCGGGCGCGTTGTACACCTATCAGGCAGAAACCTCTTACCTGGTCCTGTCGGCCACGTATGGCCTGCCGGCCTGGGAGCTGGGGCGAACCTACCCCCTATCCGCCGAAGGAGGGAGGGGGGCCGGGCTGGCCGGCGAAGTTGTGGCTACCCGTCAGACCCTGGTCTGGCACGACGATGTCCGCCTGCGCGACGGCCCGGAAGGCAGGCTGACGCCGGCGCCGCGTTCGGCCCTGGGCCTGCCCATCAAGTGGCACGCCCAGTTGTTGAGCGTGCTCGTCCTGCTGGATGAGCGGCCGCAGCGCTTCAGCGAAGCGGACGTGGATATCCTTCACCTGTTTGCCGACCGGGCAGCGATTGCAATTGAGAATGTGCGCCTGCTGGGTGCCGTGGGCAAGGAGAAAAGCCGGCTTGAACTGCTCTTGAACCTCAGCCAAAGCCTGGCCTCCACCCTCAACCCACAGGAAGTGGCGTACCGGGCCATGGCCCTCATGTGCGCTACCACCGGCGCGATCAGGGCCGCCGTCTTCACCGCTGATTTGGAAAGCGGCGACCTGCGACCCGTGCGCCTGTACGGCTACGCCGACATCCCGCCGGAGCAATTAGCCGGCATCCGCCTCCTGCGTGGTCAGGGCATCTGTGGCTACGCGGCGCAGATCCGTCAGCCCGTGCTGGCCGGAGACGTCACCCAGGATCCTCACTGGGTTCACCTGCCCATCCTGGATGATGGCATCTGCGCCGGCCTGGCGCTGCCGCTTTTGGCCGGTGACGAGCTGGTCGGCGTGTTAAGCCTGATGAGTGACCGGCCCCACTTCCTGCCGGAGGAGCAAATCCCCCTGCTGCGCGCGGCCAGTGTGTCGGTGGCGCTCGCCCTGCAGAACGCGCGCCTGTTCGAAACCGAGGCCAGCCAGGTCTATCACCTCACCCTGCTCAACGAAATCACGCAGGCCGCCGTCACCATCGAGAGCTTGCCGGACCTGGTGCAAACTCTCGCGGAGCGGTTGGGCGAATTGGCCGGCGCCGCCGGTTGTTACCTCGACCTGTGGGATGAACAGCGCCAACAACCTGTGCCGGCAGCTGCGTACGGCGCCGCGCGTCGGGCAGAGGCCGCCGGCTTCCTGGCGCTGAGCCAGGCGGTGTTGCGCACCGGCTACACACTCATCGTCGAAGATACGTGGGCCTCGTCCTACTTTGAGTCGCCCGCGACCTCGGATTTGCCGCGCTCCACCGTGTTGGCCCTGCCGTTGCTGGCCGGCGATCAGAAGCTGGGCGCAGCGCTCATCGTCTACCCCTTCCCTCATCCCTTTCAGCCGCACGAGCGTCAGCACAATGAACAGGCCGCCCGTCAGGTCGCGCTGGCCATCGCGCGCACGCGCCTGTTCCATCAGACCCGCCGCAATGCCGACGAACTAGCCGTGGCCAGCGATTTGCTCCGCACGCTGAGCGTCACGCCGCGCGTCTTGCAGGATTTCCCTGCCATCGCTGCCGATCTCAAACAACTGACGCAATGCGTCTGCGTCTGCATGTTCTCGCTGAGCGCGGACCGTCGGCGTCTCGACCTGGTGGGCATGGATCAGACTCCGCTGAACGGCGAGAGCGTATTGCACCTGCCCCTCAGTGAAGATCGGGTGCCGGCCTCGGTGTTATCCGGCCAGCCTCTGTTCGTGCCCGATCTGAGCGCGTCGCCACCTTTGTTGGACTCAACCCTGTGGCAGAATACCTACACCTCCTGCCTGATCTGGCCGTTGCGCGACAGCGCGCAGGTGACCGGCCTGCTCTGCCTGTTCTGGCCGGCGCCAAACGGCTACGCGCGCCTGAACACGAACCTGCTCGGTCAGATTGCAGACGCCCTGGCCCTGGCGGTGCAAAAAGAACGCCTGCTGGACGAGACGCTCCGGCGTACCGCCGAGCTGGAGGCGCTGACCGATGTCTCCGCCGCCCTGCGCTCGGCGGAAAGTACGTCCGATGTGCTCCACTTTCTGTTGGAGCGCAGCCAGCGCGTCATCGGCGCGGAGGCCGTGTGCGTCATCGCGCCTGCGGAAGGGGCCGGCCGGCTCGTCGTCGTCAGCCAGATCGGCCTGATGGACGGTCATGAACCGGGTGGCCAGGCCCTCGACGAGACTCTCCTCGATCAAGTGATCGCTTCCGGAACATCCCGCCTGGCCGAAATTACCTCGACGGACGCCGCGGCCTGGCCCTGGCCCGATCCGCGCGCGCGCTGCGCCATGTATGCGCCGCTGCGTCTGGGCGATGCGCTGACGGGGGTGCTGGCCGTGTATGCGCCCGCGCCCCGCGTCTTCACCGAAGCCAACCTGCGCCTGCTGACCACCATTGCCGAGGTCGGCGGCAATGCCCTCCAGCGGGCGCGCCTCCTGGAGACGCTGGAGCAGCGCGTGGCGGCGCGCACCCGTGAACTGGCCGAGGCCAACGAACGCCTCAAGGAACTGGACCGGCTCAAGGACCGCTTCGTGTCCAACGTCTCACACGAGCTGCGCACCCCGCTCACCGCCATCAAACTGCACCTGGGCCTGCTGGAGCGGCGCGGCGCGGACTTGCTGCCGCGTTACCTGCCCATTCTGCAGCGCGAGACCCAGCGCCTGCACCGTCTGATCGAAGACCTGCTCGATCTATCGCGGTTGCACAGCCAGGCCCGGCCGCTCAACCGCGAGCCGCATTCGATCGAACTGTTGCTGGCCGACGTGTTGGCCCTGCAAAGCTCGCGCGCCGAAGAGCGCCAGGTCGTACTCCACCACGAAGCCAGGGCCGACCTGCCGCTCGTATCGGTGGATGTGTCCCAAATGATGCAGTTGTTCAACAACCTGATCGGCAATGCCGTCGCCTACACGACGCGCGGCGGACGTGTGTCTGTTGGCGCCCGGCGCGAGTTCCAGAATGAGCAGGAAGGCCTGGCCATCTTCGTGCACAACGACGGCCCGCCCATCCCGCCCGAAGATTTGCCGCACCTATTCACCCGGTTCTTCCGCGGTCGGAATGCACAGGAGTCCGGCGAGCCGGGCACCGGCCTGGGGCTGGCCATCGTCCAGGAGATCGTCGAGCGACATGCCGGCCTGATCCGTGTCGAGAGCACGCCGGAGACGGGCACCACCTTTACCGTCTGGTTGCCGCTCACGGCGGCGGGTGAACCGCCGGCGACGGGCAACCCGACGGCAGGCGGCGGCTCGCCCACTGAATGATAGAATCTTCGGGCGTTCGCAACCGGGAGAAAACACCATGAACCCAACGATGTGGAGCAAAGCGTTGCGCGGCGTAGTGGCGCGCATGGAGCCCGAGGAATGGAACGGCCTCGACGTCGTCGCCAAGTGGCTGATCGCCACGCGCGCCCAGGTGCTCATCATGACCTTTATCTCGGCAGCCATCGGCGGGCTGTTGGCTCTGCGGGCCGGCCTCTTCGACGGCGTGCAATGGACGCTGGTGACGCTCGGCCTGATGCTGGCCCACGCCACCAACAACCTGCTCAACGACCTGACCGACTACTGGAAGGGTGTGGACAAGAACAACTACTTCCGCGTCCAGTACGGCCCGCACCCACTGGCGCACAACCTGATGACTCTGCGCCAGGTGCTGGCCTATGTCGCCGTCACCGGCGGCGCAGCGCTCATCATTGGCTTGTACCTGATGTTCACCGCGTCCGAGCCGGTGTTAGCCTGGAGCCTGCTTGGCGCGGGCGCGTTCTTCGTTCTCTTCTATACCTTCCCGCTCAAGTACATCGGCCTGGGCGAGATCGCCGTGATCGTGGTCTGGGGGCCGTTGATGATCGGCGGCACTTACTTCATGGTCACCGGTCGGTGGGATTGGAACGTGGTGCTGGCGGGCTTGCCCTACGCCCTGGGCGTCACGGGCGTGATCTTCGGCAAGCATATTGACAAGTATGCCGTGGATAAATCGAAGGGCATCCGCACGCTGCCGGTGCTGCTGGGCGAACAGACCTCGCGCTATACCGTGCTCGGGATGATGGCGCTGCAGTACGTCGTCGTGGTGTATCAGGTGTTGACCGGCTTCTTCACGCCGGCGCTGCTGATCGTCTTCCTGGCGACGTCCACCTTCCTGCTCGTCAGCCGCGTCTATCGCCAGCCCAAGCCGGCAGCGCCGCCGGACTTCTTCCCCAAAGGCATCTGGCCGCTCTGGTTCGTCGCCTTCGCCTTCCAGCACAACCGGCGCTTCGGCCTGTTGTTCCTGCTCGGCCTCATCGGCGATCTGCTACTGCGCGCGTGGCACATTCTCTAATGGCGCATTTGAGGGGCAGCGCCCGGGCCGAATACGTCCGCGGCGTCTTTACCCGCATCGCCGGGCGCTATGACTTGATGAACCGGCTGATGACGTTCGGCCAGGACAGGCGCTGGCGGGCGCGCGTCCTGGAGCTGGCCGCGCTTGGCCCCGGCCAGGCCCTGCTCGATCTCGGGACCGGCACCGGCGACCTGGCGCTGGCTGCGCTGGCGCGCACACCCGGCCTGCGTGTGGTGGGCGGCGACTTCACCCTGGCGATGATGCGCGTCGGGCAGCGCCGGCCCGGTGGGCGGCAACCGCGCTGGTCGGGCGCCGATGCCCTCAACCTGCCCTTCCCTGAAGCCACGTTCGATGCGGTGGTCTCGGCCTACCTGATGCGCAACGTGGGCGACGTGGACCGCGCCTGTGCGGAACAATGGCGTGTGCTCAAGCCGGGCGGGCGCCTGGTCTGCCTGGATACGACCCCGCCGCCGCACAACTGGCTGCGCCCCTTCGTGGACTTCCACCTGCACACCGTCATCCCCACGCTGGGGCGGCTGATCGCCGGACAGGCGGAGGCCTACACCTATCTGCCGGAGTCGACGGAGGGCTTCCTCTCGGCGGAAGCGTTGGCTGAGCGCCTGCAAACCGCCGGTTTCGTCTCGGTGCGTGTGGAGTGGTGGATGCTGGGCACGATGGCGATCCACTCGGCCCGCAAACCCGCCCTTTGAGCGCCGCTCTTTGAGCGCCGTTTTCAGTGCGGCGCACAAACTTGCGCCAACCAAGTCTAACTTCGCCGGCGCGGTTTTCGCTAAACTTTACCTGGCGGGAGTGGGTGACTGGATGGAGGCAGTTTCCCATATGTTGACATGGAAGACGGACCGTGGACAGGGGTTGGTGGAATATGCGTTGATTTTAGTGTTCGTTGCTATTGTCGTGATCGTCGTGCTCGTGCTACTTGGCCCCAGCGTAGGCAACATGTACAGCAACATCGTCAGCGGCATTTGATCAGTTCCAGGCCCCTCCCGCCCCGGGCCGCTCTGGAGCAGCCGTCCCTTTTATCCGCTCAACTCCCACAGGATGATCTCCGGCGGGCAGAGGAAGCGCACGCGCGGCGCGCCTTTGCCCTCCAGCCCCAGCCCGCGCGTGACATACAGCGTCAGCCCGTTTACATCGTAGCGCCCGCACTCCAACTGCTTGCCGTATAACGACCCGGCATAAAGTGCGCCGAAGAACGGCAGGCGTACCTGGCCGCCGTGCGTGTGGCCGGAGAGTTGCAGATCCACGCCGGCCTCGGCTGCCTCCGGCGCCAGGTCCGGCGAGTGGTACAGCAGCACGGTGAAGTTCCGCGGCTGCCCGTTCAGGAGGCGGTCGAGGCTCGGGCGATCCGCGAAGGGCTTGTGCGTGCAGGGCAGGCCGACGAGGTCCACCGTCTGCCCGTGGTGGGTGAGCGTCACCTTTTCTTCGCGCAGCCAGCGCAGCGGCATCCCCTCCAACACCTGCGGCACGACGGCGTCCTGGTCCACCGCCGGGCTGCCGGTGACGGCGTAGACGCCCAGCGGCGCGCGCCACTCTCTGAGGATGGAGCGGCAGTGCTCCCAGGCCTCCCGGTCGTGGATGTTGGAGAGGTTGAGGAAGTCGCCGCTGAAGACGATGACGTCGGGCTGAAGCTCGGTGATCAGGCGGTTGAGGTCGCGCTCGCGCTGTGTGACGCGTTCGATGTGCAAATCGCCGAGATGGAGCAGGCGCAGGGGTAGGGCGTTCGGGTTGAGCCTGGGCGAGCGCAGGCGCTGCCGGGTGACCGTCAGGCGGTGGGGCTCGATCCAGAAGCCGTACACCACGAGCGCGGTGCCGATGAGTTGGGCGATCAGCGCCAGCGGCTGGGGTAGCAGCGCGAACGGCAGGCGCGCCAGCGCCAGGGCCAGCGTCGGCGGCTTGGCCGGCCCGAAGGATTTGCCCGCGCGTGGCAGCGCCTCCAGCAGCGCCCAATCGCCGAGCAGGAACAGCCACAGCGCGCCGGCCCAGGTCGGGCTGCCCAGCGCGCCCAGGCCGGCCAGCGCCAGCAGCAGCAGAGCAAACGGCAGGGCCGGCAGCTTCTCCAGCTTATCGGCCCATTGCAGGACCACGTCGAAGTCATTGCCGTGCGTGCCAGGGAAGCGCGTGAGGTGCGAGAAGTCGCGTTTGATGAAAGCCATGCGCGGCATTGTACCCGCAGGGGGACACGGGCTGCTAACCCGGACGTATGGCGGCGCAGAGTTATTTCTAAGCTTTGCCCTGGGTGCCCGGAACACGGCGACCCACCGTGCTTATTGCGGCGGGTGCGAGGCTCGGCGAGGGTCGGCGTCAGGTGAGCGTCGTCGTCACTATTTGCTGCATCTCGGCCAGCGTACGCTGCGCCTGCGCCGTCCGTGCCAGCCAGGCTTCGGCGTATGGCCGCCACGCCGCGCACTTCTCCGCCCAGGCGCGATATGCCATTCTCCAATCACTAATCTCGGCTTCCAGCGCCGCGATCAGCTGCTCAACCTGATCCGTCTCCCCCGCAGACGCAAACAGCCTCTCGGCCACTTCGAACCGCGAGCCGAACGGGAGGCGCAGCCCCAACTCTGCGGCCATCCGCCCCATCTGCGAGCGCGAAAGGAACATGCCGCACCGGGCGGGGGCGAGGAAGAAGCGGATGATGTGGTGCAGGCGGACTTCGTCCTCGGATTGCAGATTGTAGATTTCAGAGTGCGGATGATCGCCGTTATCCTGAGCGAAGCGCGGCGCCTGCCATGAGCTTGCCGAAGGGGCCTCAGCCCCGGAGGGCCTGGCTTCGTTCAGCCTCACAAACAGGTGTTGTCGAGTAGTGGCCGCCAGGGCGCGGTAGAAGGCATGTGCGGTTGGTTCGCGTTCTATAGCGAGACACGCTGGCGGGATCCAATCGAAGCCCCAATCTCCAACCTCCAATCTCCAATCTCTCATCTCCAATCCCCTTTCCTCCAAATGCGCCAGAAAGCCAAGGCACACACCCACATGGTCGGGCGCACCAACCTCGTTCAGTTCGGGTGGAGAATAGGCGTGCAACTCGAACAACGCCGCCAGTTGCTGCGCCTCCGGGCCGTTCATCTCGCCATCGGGGCCCGTGAACACCGTGCCGTAAGGCGGGACGTTGAGCACAAAGACATCGGTGTAGGCCGAGGCAAGCTCGGCGGGCGCGGCTGCGGGCAGGCCCAGCTCATTCACAGCGCGGACAATGGTCTCGGCATCAGGTTCGTGAAGCCAGAGGTAGGAAAGCAAAGGATGAAGGCTGAAGGATGAAGGCTGAATCTCCATTGCTTCCTTCTTCCTTCAGCCTTCATAATTCATAATTCGGTAGGCGCTCGCATCCGGCCGGAACGGCCTCAGCATCCAATGGGGTCGCCGCCATTCGCCGGTCGGCGGGCGGGTCATGGCCAGCCAGCGTTTGTAGACCGCGTGCGCCTTGTGCGTGTCCACGTGCACGTCGCCGTAGCGGTCGCCGGCCTGGGCGCGTGTCACCGTCACCTTCTGATGCCAGCAGTGCATCCCGCTGATTGGATCGGGCTGAACGGGAAAGGTGAGATTCTGGTGCACGCCCGCATCGCTCCACCAGATGCGTTCGGTGTCGGGGTCGCTGGACTTGTACGGCTGGACGCCGTGGACCTGCTGCAGATTCCATTCGCCGTCCGACTCGTTTAGTTGGACGAGCGCGGACGCGATCCGGTTGGTGCCGTCGCCCTCGGCCAGCCGCCAGCGCCCGAGGTGATGGGAGCAGGCGACGACGCCGGGGCGGATGCCCTCGGTGACCCAGACTTTATCCACGAAATAGCCGATCTCGGTTTGAACGCGCACCAGGTCGCCGGTGCGCACGCCGAGCCGCTCCGCGTCCGAAGTGTGAATCCAGGTCGGGTTGGAGTGCGAGATTTCGACGAGCCACTTGGCGTTCGCGCTGCGGGTATGAATCAGGGTCGGGAGGCGATAGGTCGAAAGCAGGACGAACTCGTTGGCCTCGCGGTTGAGCCGACTGGGATGCACATGGCTTTCGATGTAATCGGGCAAGGCATATTCGGGCCAGCCCCACTGGTGCAGAGTCGAAGAGAAGAATTCGAGTTTGCGCGAGGGGGTGCGGAAGCCGAACCGGGGTTGGCCGTCCACCATCACGCCGATGGGCCGCCCCCTGTCCGTCGAGACGGGGGCGGGGGTTGGCACGATGTTTTGAGGCGGCGCGGCGGGCGCCTGGGTGTAGATGATGCCGGTCGCCGCGTCCACCTGCGCGCCGGCCATTTCTTCGGCGGTCAACGCGCGCTCGTATTCGGCCAGCGCCCCTTTGCGAATCTCGAACACGCCGTACTTGCGCATGTATGCCAGGGGCGTCAGCCCCTCTTTGGCCGCGGCCTCCGGCAGACCGGGGACGGTGTTCTCGAACATCCAGCCGTAGTATTCGTCCACGGTCAGGCGCTCGCCGGGGCGATAGGGCGACTCGAAGTATTGGCGGATGCCCAGCGTGCCGTCGGGGTCAATCTCCCAACTCAGATCAATCCAGAACTCGGTTTCTTCCCACACCTGCCCGGGGTTGGCCTCGTAGGTGCGATTCACTTTCCTGCCCAGGCGCTCCAGCGCCACGCGCCTCACCGGCTGGCGGAAGGCGAGCCACTGCCCGGCGTGCGTTTCCTGGCTCATCAGATCGTGCCGCTCGGAGCCGTGGCCCATCGGCAGCACATAATCGGCCCACCAGGCCGACTCGCTCCACGTCGGCGTGAGCGCCACGTGACAGCCGATCTTCGACTCGTCGCGCAGCGCCTCGAGCCAGGTGAAGCCGTCGGGGTTCGTCCACAGTGGGTTGTAGACGCGGGTGAAGTACACGTCGAGTTTGCCGCGCCCTTCCTTGAGGAAATGCGGCAGCAGGAAGCTCATCTCGAAGTACGACAGCGGATACTCACGCGGCCACGACAGCTCGTTCCAGCGTTTGCTGTGCGGCGGAAACTTGTGCGGGCGCGGCACCCATTTGTCCCAGGCGTTGGCCGAGGTGCCGCCCTCCACGCCGATGCTGCCGGTGAGCACGTTCAGGAAGAACAGGCAACGCGCCACCTGCCACCCGCCCAGGTTGCCCGCCGCGGCGCTGCGCCAGTTATGCGTGGCCAGCTTCCCGCCACAATTGGCGACCTCCTCCGCAATGCGGCGCAGAATGTCTGCCTCCACGCCCGACTCTTTGGCTGCGTATTCGAACGTATATTTGGCATAGCGTTCTTTCAACGCGGCCTCAAAGGCTTCGAAAGAAATCGGGAGGTTGGAGACGGGAGATTGGGGGCTTGAAGTTTGAATTCTGAAGTTGAGATATTCCTCCCAGTTGACCCACCGCCTCACGAACTCGCGGTTGTACCGGCCGGTGGTGATGAGGTGGTTGGCGATGGCAAGCAGGATGGCGGGCTCCGAGCCGGGCCAGGGCGCGATCCACGTATCGGCCAGCGAGGCGGTGTTGGAGAGGCGCGTGTCCATCACGATCAACTTCGCGCCGCGCATCTTGCCCTCGATGATGCGCTGGGCATGCGGGTTGAAGTAGTGCCCGGTCTCGAGGTGGCTGCTGATGAGCAGGATGACGTTGGCGTTTGCGTGATCGGGGCTGGGGCGGTCGAAGCCCATCCAGAAGGCGTAGCCCGTCCGCGCGCTCGACGAGCAGATGTTGGTGTGCGAGTTGTGGCCGTCAATGCCCCATGCCAAAAGCACCCACTCCATCACGCCGTCGTGGCCGGGCCGGCCAACGTGATACATGATCTCGTTGTGTCGTCCTTCCTGAAACGCTGTGCGGATTCGGCCGCCAATGTCCTTCAGCGCCTCGGCCCACGTCACCCGCACCCATTTGCCCTCGCCGCGCTTGCCGGCGCGCTTGAGCGGATACAGGATGCGGTCGGGGTCGTTGACCTGGTTGATCGTCGCCGGCCCCTTGGCGCAGTTGCGGCCCCGGCTGCCGGCATGCACCGGGTTGCCCTCGAACTTGCGCACCTGTAGCGTCTCTTTGTCCACCCAGCCCAACAACCCGCAAGCCGACTCGCAGTTGAAGCACACCGTCGGCACGAGCATGTAATGCTTCGGAACCTTCTTCGGCCACAGCTTGTGATCCCACTCTACCCAGTCATCCCATTTTTCAGGCGGCGGGTATTGTTGCAGGCGCTCGCCGGCGTCGGTGAGTTGGAGGGGGAGGCGGGTGATTGTGTCTGTCATGCCGGGTCCTTTGATATCGTTGAGGCGCTGATTATGCTGAGGACGCTGAGAGTGGAGAGGCAATCAGCGTTTCTGGTTAATCAAGCGCCTGACTTCCAGTTTGGGGCCGCCGAAGTTGATGAGCAGCCCCACCTCGAAGCCCGAAGCTTTGAGATAGGAGAGTGTCTGGATGTAATCTGCGTCTTCCAATGCGGCTTTGGCTTTCGTTTCGACCAGGCAGACATCAACCACAAAATCCACGCCCTTGCGGCCCAACTTTTCGCCTTTGTAGTAGACGTCAATCCAGACTTCGCGGGCGTGTCCCTATCCATCGGCCTGCAATTCCTTCGACCTCGCCCGCTGGTAGAAGACCTCCTTGAAACCGGGGCCGAGCGTGCGATGCACTTCCTGCGCGACGGCGATGATCCGGGCCGAGAGTTCCGAGTGCGGATACCCGAGCACACTGAAGCACTGGTTTTCAGCGTCATCAGCGTCGTCAGCGTTTGAGCGATTCAATTGTTCGGCACTTCCTGCGGCGCCATCACGAACGCCCATTCGTAAGCGAACAGCCCAACAAGCGACAGGGCGCCGGCAATGGCTAAGGCGGCAGGCGAGTCGCTCGCCAGGGCGACGAGAGCCAGCGGCAGACCCAATCCGAAGACGAGGCTGCCCCGGTAGTGATTCCGGTAACGCCCGCGCGTGATCAGATGCGCAGCGGCGGCCGCCACGGCGCTCGCGTGTGGCACGGCGAACTCGCCCCCCAGCGTGAGGGCAAGGTTGACGAGCAGGCTCAGGCCGAACGTCCACGCCAGAACACGCGTCGCTTCGGGCGCCAGATCGAAGAACAGGCCGGCGATCAACAACGCTGCCGCTCCGGCCATCATCGCCTGCACGAACATGTGCCACGGCAGGAGCGTGCTCTGCCACAGGTCGCGACCCTCGGCCTGTGTGAAGAGAAACGCCGTGTACGTCGCCGAGAGGACGGCGAGGACGACGCCGGGCCACAACAGCAGATTCGAGAATTGGAGATTGAGCAATTGACCGAGGAAGAACAGGCCGCCGACGCCGGAGAAGCCGACGAGGATGAATGCCCCGCGCGCCAGCCACGACTTCCATTGCGGGCGGATCAGGATCGTCCAGAAGCGGTCGGGGCGATCCAGGTCCCAGACCAGGAGGCCGGTATTGAGGCCGATGAAAAGAAGCGAGAGAAACGTTGCGATGGTGGTGAAGAATAGCGTGGCCGGAAGCAAACCGAGCGCGAGGCCGAGGCCGGCGACGATGAACGCCCCGGCGCCGATGGATTTGGCGACGAGATACGCCGGCACCTGCCAGTGCCACGGGATCTTGTGCGGGACGTTGTATGTCTCGCGCGGCGCGGCGGCGGCGTTGACGAGCGCGCTTGCCATGTTGCCCTCGCTGAAGTGGATCGGCCCGCGCCAGTGGCCGGCGCTGTGATCGGGCCATGCGGCCCACAACATCCCGCCCTCCTGCGTCGCGAGCGTCGGGACGATGGAGGATTCCTCGGCGTCAATGTAGAAGAGTTTGGGGCGTGTGCCCTGCTCCGGCTTGCGCGTGCGCACCTGTTGCGTCGCCAGCACGCGAGCAATTTCGGATTGGGGATCGTCCATGTCGCCGGCGATGATCGCATGTTCCGGGCACACAATCACGCAGGCCGGCTCGAGGCCGACGTCGGTTCGATGCGCGCAGTAGTGGCATTTCGCCGCCGTGTGCGAGTCGGGGTCAATGTAGATGGCGTCGTAGGGGCAGGCCTGCATGCAGGCTTTGCAGCCGATGCAGCGCGCTGGGTCGAACTCGACGATGCCGTCCGTGCGCTGGTACATGGCCGTGACCGGGCAGATGTGCACGCACGGCGGGTTGGCGCAATGATTGCAGCGCGTCACCTGGAAGTAGCGGCGCGTGTTAGGGAAGACGCCTTTCTCCGTGTACTTCACCCACGTGCGATTGACGCCGAGCGGCACTTCATTCTCGGATTTGCAGGCGGTCGAGCAGGCATGACAGCCGATGCACTTGCGGTTGTCAATGACGAAACCGTAGTTCATGGGGCGCTCCTCAAGCTCCACTCTCCTTCACCCAATCTCCGTGATTTGAATCAGCCCTTCCTGTTCGCGCTGCAGGTTGAGCACGCTGATCCTGGCTGCGAGCGCGCCTGCGATGGCGGTGATGGATTGGGCCTGCGGCGAGTGGGGGGCGACGGCAACGATGGGCTGGCCGTCATCGCCGCCGGAGCGGATGGCCGGGTCAAGGGCCACCTCGCCGAGGAACGGCAGGCCGAGTTCCTCCGCTGCATGCCGCCCGCCGCCATGCGAGAAGATGTCGGTGCGCTCGCCGCAGTGCGGGCAGACGAAATAACTCATGTTCTCGATCACGCCGAGGAGCGGGACGTTGAGCTGGTTGAACGCCGTCATCCCTTTGCGCACGTCGGCCAGCGCCACGTCCTGGGGGGTGGTGACGATGACGGCCCCGGTGAGCGGCAGGAGCTGGGCAAGCGAGAGTGGCACGTCGCCCGTGCCCGGCGGGAGGTCAATCACCAGATAGTCAAGGTCGCCCCATTCCACGTCGCCGAGGAACTGGCTGAGCGCGGAGTGCAACATCGGCCCGCGCCACACCACGGCCTGCTCCGGCTTGACCAGAAAGCCCATGCTCATGACTTTCAAGCCGTAGGCGTTGAGCGGCAGGAGACGGTTGTTGGCGACGCGCGGGCTGCCTTGCGCTCCCAACATTATCGGCGCGTTGGGGCCGTAGATGTCCGCATCGAGCAGGCCGACGCGCGCGCCGAGGCGGTCGAGGGCGATGGCGAGGTTGACTGCGACCGTGGTCTTACCCACGCCGCCTTTGCCGGAGGCGACGGCGATGGTGTTGCGAAACGGCAGAGGCCGGCCTTCGGGGCCGCCCCTCCCGATTCGGGCGTCGCGCACCACGTTCGCGTCGAACCTGATCGCGACTTCCTTCACGCCGGGGACGGCCAGCACCGCCTCGCGGCACTCACGCTCGATGCGGCCTCGCAGCGGGCAGGCGGGCGTAGTGAGCATGACCGTGAACTGCACCGACCCGTCGGTGATTTTCAGATCGCGGATCATGTTGAGCGAGACGAGGTCACGATGGAGCTCGGGTTCTTGCACCCGCGAGAGGGCTTTCAGGATTTCGTCTTGGGAGGGCATGTGGTTTCGCTTTCTGTCGCCGATCTAATCATGCGGCAATCGCTCGGGAGGTCGCCGTCAGCCGACTTGGAAGCGGTGCGCTTTCGCGCACCTCTTTTTTGTGGCCGTTGTTTTCAATCACCGTCCAGCCCGGCCTCTGCCGGCGGCAGGTCTCCCAATTCTACGCCAAGCAGCTCGGCTTCGAGGCGTTTCGCCGCCTGCGTCTCCGGCACGCGCGGCGTATCGCGCACGATGGGCCGACCCAGCGTGCGCGCGAAGTGCTCGAGGAGGGCCGCCTGCACCATCTCGGGCGAGAGCGGGCGCGGGGCCTCGGCCCACAACGATGTGGTTCTCTCGAGGCGCGGCGCGCGCTCGAGCTGGGCCAGGCGCTGCGGGTCATATCCCAGATACACCGCCCCAAGGCACACCAGCGCCGCCCCATATCGCCCACCTGCAAGCGTTCCCAGACGCGCGCCTTTCACCGCAAACCGTCCCGCCCCGTCGTAATCGGCGGCGAGGCCGAACGCCTGCAACGCGGCCAGCACTGCCGTGGCCACCCGCAGGAACGTCGCGTGCCTCGCCCCGACGGGGGGCGGCAGAATCCACTGAAACAGCAATTGGTTCACGTCACAGTATTCGGCGCTGCCGGGGAACGGTCGGCGCACCACCGGCAGGCCCAGGCGCTCACACGCCGCCAGGTCGAACGTCTCCGAGGCAGACTGCTGGACGCCGTGCGTGAGATAGGGGTGCAGCGATTGAGCGAAGATTACTGCGCCCCGGCCGTCGGCTGGAAACAATTCGGCGGTGGCGCGGTACACGGATTGCGTCCGCGCCCACGCGGTGGGGCCGAGGTTGAGCAGGCGCAGGGCGCCGGGGGCGATCATATTTGCGCCTCCACCCCCCGCACCCATTCTCTCACTTTCGTCCCCCTCAAGTTTTCTGCTGCCTCTCGCCAGTCGCGCTCCGGTTCGCTTTCCAGCATCGTCCGCTCGATCACGTCGTCGCGAACGCGAAAGGCCGCGCGCACTTTGTAGTTTGCGATCTTCGCTTCGGCGGCGTGGATGAAGACGCCGCGCGAGATTTTGAGCGCCGTCATCGGCTTCGCGCCGTTGGCCTGCAGGTTCAGCCATTTTGTGGAGACGAGGCGCCGGTCGAGCTCGCCAATTTTGCGCGCCTCCTGCGGCGTCAGCTCGCCGGGCTTCACCGGACGGCCGAGGGCGCGGGCGAATTCGTAAATCAGGACGGCCTGAACGTCATCGGGCGGGACGGGGCGCGGCAATTCGCGCCTCAGAGTCGTGACGCACTCGCGCAGGGCCTCGGCGGCCAACCGGCGGAACGACTCCGAGGGGACGCGCCAGGCGCGCGCCATCGCTTCATAGTCAAAATCGAACAGGATATTGCCGACGACCACCGCTGCCTCCCCAATCCTGCCGCCGCCGATCCCGGCAATTCGTTTCCCGGCGCGATGACCATCGCGATCGCCCCCCACCTCGATCTCGTTCTCGCCCCGCAACTCGACGCTCAGGCCCAGCGCCCGCAGCGTCGCCACCGGCGCGGCCAGCAGTTGCGCATATACGCCGCTAACGGTCGCCGGGACGCGCGTGTGATGAAACAGGCACTGATAAAAAAGTTGATCCGAGTCAAGATACGTCGCGCCGCCGCCTACCCTGCGCCGCACGATGGGCAGGCCCAGCGCCGCGCACGCCGCGCGATCGAGCACCGCCTCCAATTCCTGATGGTAGCCGAGGCACAGATAGGGCTGCGCCGGCCGCGTCAGCACAATCGTGTCGGGCGACCCCGCCGTCATCGTCTCGGCCAGGGCGTGATAGACCGACTGGGTGCGGAGCCAGTGGATAGCGCCGAGGCTCAGGAGACGAATCGGGGAGGGCATCGCGCGTGTTCCGTCTGCGCGGCATTCGCCGCATGGAATTCGCAATACATCACTGCCAGATTTCTTCCAATCGCATCTGCTGGCGGATGACGATCAAATCATCGGCGTTTGGCAAAAATGGATAGTCGCGGAATTCTTCGCCGGGGCGGTATGAGCCGTAGGGGCGGTTGCAGGCCATCACGCCGTTGCGGTCGGGGCAGCCGTTGGTCATAAACGGCAGACCGGTGTTCACGGCGACCTCCACCATCAGCTGGGGCGCGTTGAGACGGACGATGTTCCCTTCGGCGTCGAATTCAATCGCCTCGGGCGACAGGTCGTGATGCTCGATGAGATGTTTCGTGAGTTGAATCCGTCGCCAGCGGTGAATGGGCGCGCGCGGCGTGGCCTGCATGGCCGTGCCGGGTTCCGGGTTGAACGAGAACAGGTAGCCGGCAATCTGTTCCGACTTGAGCTGGTAGAAGAGATTGACCAGGTCGCGGTCGGTCTCGCCGAGGCCGACGATGATGTGGCAATTGACTTTCAGCGGCCCGAACAAGCGGCGTGCGGCTCGGACAATCTGCCAGTGATGAACCCAGTCGTGCGGCCCTCTGACGCCCCGCCCGCGGGTGTTGTAGAACACGGCTTCGGAGGCCGCGTCCAGCCCGACGCCAATAATGTCTGCGCCCGCGTCCTTGAGGCAGCTCAACCGCTCTTCGTTCAGCGTGGTCGCCGAGACCAGCGCCGAGATGGGCACGGCGCTCAATCGGCGCACGCGCCCGATCATGTCAATCAAATCCTCGTAGGCGCGATGGTCCTGCACCTGAGCGATGCACACCCGCCCGATGCACGCCTCGCGCTCGGCGATCTTTTCCGCGACGAGGTCGGTCGGGAAAAGAGGCCACGCCACGCGGATGAAGGTGTTGTCTTCCGGCGCGCCGGGCCGTTCGCGGGCCAGCCCGCAATACGAGCAGTTGGCGTAGCATCCTTCGGGATAGTTTTGCAGCAGATTGATGCAGCCACAGTGAACATCGCGGAACATACGCCCCGGCTTGAGGCCCAGCTCGATCGCGGCGGCCATCGAAATGCGAACATACTCCGGGCTGATCTGCAACTGCTCGGCCTGTTCTTTGGAGGAAAGCGTGACTTTCGCCATAGACTCCTTCGGCTGATGACGGATGGCTATCGGCTACCCGCCACTCGCTCTCTACTGTTCGCTACCACTGCACTCCACAACACGCATCCACAAATTTTGGCGTCAGGCCGCGCGTGCGGGCGTAGGCGATAATGCCTTCCGCCGGATACGCAATGCCGTTCAGCCCGGCGTCCACGGCGGCGCGATCAATCTCGATTTTGATTTTGCCGAGCGGGCGCGCACAGCCGAGCATGACCGGCGTAGCGGGCAAGGCACGGCGCGCAAGGGCGAAGAACCGGGCAATCTCCGAGACGGGCGGCGGCGTCACGCCGACCATGGGCGTCCCGGTGAGCGGCATGAGGATCACAAGCACAAGGAATTTCCGGGCGTGGCGCGTGATCATGTCGAGCGCCGTCCACTCGCCGCGCATCTGCCCGAAGTGTAACCCCAGAATGATGTGTGGCACGGCAGGCACCTGGTAGCGTTCCAGCCGCTCCAGCACAGCCTCATATTCGGCGATGGTCGCGTCGAGATGATAAACCTCACGGATGGTCGCGTCGTCGCCGATGATGTCCACCATCGCGCCGTCAATCCCAACCTCGGCCAGGCCCGCGACGGTTTCCTCGTCGGGCAGGCCGGGGTGGACGCGGATGAGGAAGCCAAGTTCGCGGCGGACGCGGATCAAATCCGGGAGGTGGCGGAGGAGCGGGACACGCCCGCGCCTGTCGCAGCCGCCGGAGACCAGCACCCCGCGCGCGCCGCGTTCCGCCAGCTCGCAGCATAAATCGAACAGCGTGCCATCGAAACGGGGCAGGGCCGTCATGCCCTCGAGAACATGTGTCTTGCAATGCTCACACGCCAGGGCGCACTCAGTCCCCGTCACGCTGATGGACACGAAACGGGTCGCCTCCTGTTCGGCGTACTCGGTCGTCTTGAAGCGTTTGAGGCCGGGCGCGTGAAACGTGATTTCAGGCATATCAGAGCAAGCTCGAACTCCAAACTTCAAAGCGCGACCCTCGGGTGTAACTCCTTCGAGGTTTGCGGTTGGGGATCGGGATTCACAAAGCACCCGTACGGGTCGGCGCGCGCGGCAGACTCGGCTACTTGGGCGCGGCGAACCGCTTGTTGAATCGCCTGGGTGAGCGAGTCGAGCGGCAGCATGGCGAGATCGCTGGCGCGTTTCGCGTATGCCTGAGCGAGGGTCGCGGCCACGGCGCGCGGCTCGGCGGCGTGCCAGCGCAGACTGGCCTCGAGGTCGGCGATCGCGCCCTCGGCGGCAAAGAAGTCTCCGCCGACGAATACCGCTTTAATGGTGTTGCCCGCCAAGGTCACGCGGACGTCGAGCAGGCCGCCGGGCGTTTTGACGGTGGCCGAGCCGAGCGCGTCGGGGACGGCAGTGATTTGGTGCACCCACTCGTGGGAGTCGTACTTCTGAGATTGGAGATCGGAGATGGCGAGACTCTCATCGCCGGTGAATGTGCCGGGAGTGAGCGAGGCTCCGAAAGCGGCCGCATAACCCTCGACGACTCGCGCGCGGACTTCGTTTAGTTCAATCTCGCGTCCGATTTCACGGCGCACCGTCGTAACGCGCTCGGCGACGGTGGCGATCGCTTTGTCCGAAATTTTCTCGAACGGCGTTTTGAGCACGCGCAGCATCAGCGGGATGTCGAGGCCGACGAGCAGGGAAGCATGGAAGAGCAGGCCGGATCGCTGAGTCGCCGACGGTTCTGAGGGCGCTGAATCGGGTCGCGGGAGGCCGTGCGCCCGGTAGATTCCCAACCCCACGATCTTTTTGCCGCCGACTTCGATATCGTTCTTGCGCCGAAAGTTGGCCCTTATGCCGAGCGCCTCGAGGGCGTGGACGATGCCGGCTGAGAATTGCCCCATGAGTTCACGGGCGCGGCTGTAGGCGTCGTCGCCGCTCGCGGGGAGGGTCAGCGCCACGCCGAGTTGGTCCTGGCCCATGAGGATCGCGCCGCCGCCGGTGGGCCGGCGGTTGAGGGCGACGCCGTGCGCCTCGCAGTAGTCGCGTTGAATTTCGTTGTCGAGATTCTGGAAGCGTCCGACGAGCGCGCAGTGCGAGCGATACGTGTACAGCCGCAGAGTCGGCTGGCTCTGGCCCGCGCCCACGCGCCTGGCCAGGCACTCGTCGGCGGCGAGGCCGAAGGAGGCGGTGACATTGTCGTCTGTAATGAGTCGCCAAGTTGTCATTGAGTTAACTTCAAACTCGAAAGTGCAGAGGTTTGCCGCTTTGAAGTCTGAGTTTTGAAGTTGGGAGTTTTGAAGTTGGGAGTTCACTTAATCCATCCCTGCATCCGATACCGCTCGACTTCCGCTTTCACCCAGGCTGTCAAAGCCGCGCCGTGCACCAGTTCGGCGGACTCACGCGCCCAATCGGAAGGCGTAATCTGGACGAGCCAGCCCGCGCGGTAGGGGTCGCGGTTGATGAGGCCGGGGTCGCGCAGTACCTCCTCGTTGCGCGCGGCGATGACGCCGCTGACGGGCGCGATCAGATCCCCTACCATCTTCGCGGCCTCCAAGCTGCCGATGGCCTCGCCGCGTCGCACCGGAACGCCGCTGGCCTGCAAACTGAGGTAGGCCATGTCGCCGAGCGACTCCAGGCCGAGCGCGTCGAGGCCGATGGTCACGGTCGCGCCATCGTCCCGCGCCCAAACGTGCGTCACGCGGTCGTAGTAAAGCTCGGGTGGAAAAGCGTCGTGACCGTTGGTGGACATTCAAGACTCCTCGAGGTTCAATCCAGGCAGCGAAAGCATTTCAGGCCCAGCTCGACGATGCGGTGTTTGTATTTGGCGACGGCGGCCTCGCCCGTGATCAAATGCTCCCGTTCGGTTTCGATGGCCGTCGGCTGCACTTTGACCAGCCAGCCTTCCCCGTAAGGATCGCGGTTGGCGATCAGTATGTCGCGGCGAAATGTCGCTTCGTTGGTCGCGGTGATCACGCCGCTGAACGGCATGGGGAACGGCCCGACCCACTTGGCCGACTCGATGATGGCGGCGCTCTGGCCTTGTTTGAGCAGTTTGCCGACCCGTTTGAACTGGATGTTCACCAGTTTTCCGCCGCGCGTCTGAGCCGTGTCCGTCATCCCCAGCGTGGCCACGCCGTCGGCCTCGAAGCGCACCCACAGATCGCGCTCGAAGTCGAAGAACAGGTCTTCGGGGATGTCGCAGCCGTAGTAGATCATTGAACTGCAAACTTCAAGCCCCAAACCCCAAGCCATCGTTTGCGATTTGAGTTTTGGGTTTGGGAGTTTGGGGTTATTCGCATTTGATGCCCTGCTCGTCCAGGAACTTCTGATACGCCGCAATCCCGGCGTCGCCCGTGACGAGATCGGCCGAGTCCGTCTCCCAGTTGTCGGGTTTGATTTTGATGAACCAGCCCTCGCCATAGGGATCGGCATTCAACAGGCCGGGCCTGGTCTTGAGCGCGGCGTTGACTTCGGTGATGGTGCCATTTACGGGCGCGGTCACCGGCCCGACCCATTTGCCGCTCTCGACCGTGCCTGCGCTTTTGCCCTTCTTAATCGGCTTGCCCGCCTCTTTCGGCGTGGCCGAGATGATGGATTTGGCGAGGTGCTGGGCCACGTCGGTGATGCCGACGACGACGGTTCCATCCGACTCGCGCCGGCACCAGGTGTGTTTCTCTACCCAGTAGTAGAGGTTCTCGGGGATGTTGCAGTTGTTGCAGAGCGCCATGTTCACCTCTGGCGAAAAATTTCAACTTCAAACCGCAGCTTCAGGCGGGGTGTTTGAATGGCGTAGTTTTGAGTTTGAAGTTTGTTCCGGGTGTTTCTCTTCGAGATGGTAAAGCAGTTGGTCGAAAGCCACCAGCGCAATCTCGGCCCTGTATTCTTCGAGGAAGCGCGCGTCCCTGTAGCGCGGCTTGACGGCGTGCTGGTATTTCAGGCCGCATACCGGACAGCCGATGACGTAGCGCATCTTGCCCGTCGCCGCGTCGTGCTTGGTCGTTACCTGGTCGAGGTGCGCCTCGCCGAGATGCCGGTGAAGTTTCATGCGCGAGCCGGCAAAGTCGCAGTACGGGCATTTCATAGCAGGGCGATCACGCGGCCTGGCCCGCCGGTCGCTCCGGCGATCTTCGGGCCGCCCACGATTGCCATAGCGCCTTTGGCCGGCAGTTGCCCCAGGTTAGCGACGCATTCCATCCCCCAGCGGTTGGCCGGCAGCCATTTGTAGTGCACCACAAAATCGGTCGAGGGCCCGTAGTCCAGGCTCAGTGTATCTACGAAGATCCCCTTCACATCCCGTTCGGCCAGCAGAAACTCGATGGCCTCGATGTGAAAGCCGGGGAAGTGCATCACCCCGTTAGCGTCGGCGTTGCGGAATTTGCCGGTCCGGGTATGGGCGTCCCAGCCGCTGTACATGGCCACGATGCCCCCTGTGGGGATCGGCCCATATTGGCTTTCCCAGGTTTTCAGATCGTCCGTCGTCAGTTGCGCGTCGGGGTTGTTCTCGGCTTTAGCGCGAATGTCCACCACCGCCAGCGGGCCGATCAGATTTTCCAGCGGGATCAGATCGGCGCTATCCCGATCGGAGAAATGAAAGGGCGCGTCCATATGGGTGCCGGTGTGCTCCACCAGCAGCCATTTGTACATGTTGTAGCCGTCCGCGGCCAGGGTGACGAGCGTTTCGAATTCCAGTTGCTTCTCGCCGCCGTAGGTCGGGAACTCGGGCGTGATGGTGTGGGTCAGGTCCACCACGCGACTGAACGAGTATTTCGGGCCTTCGGCGGCAGGGGCCGGCGTTGACGGGGCGCAAGCGGCCGCCGCCGTCGCTGCCGTCGCCGCTCCGGCCAGCTTCAGGAAACTGCGGCGGCTCATGTTTTGTGCGATCTTTGCCCGACATACTGGGACACACATGATGGCCTCCTCACGATGTTTCGGTTGATTTTAGCCGTCTTAGCGGGTGATCGGCTGCAACGCTTCTGCCAGTCGTTTCGCCGTCGTCGCGCCAATGCTGTCAATCAATTCCACCAGCGCCGCGCCGCCGGCCGTGCACTGCACGTGATCGGTGTCAATGTTCCGTCCGGCGAGCCCGACCTGCACCAGGTCGTTCACCCGCTCCGCGAGCGCCAGCCGCCCGAGGCCGGTGGCTTTCTCGAGCTCGGCCATGGGCGTGGCAGCGTGCGTCGCGAGGAAGTTGAGGAGAGCGAAGTTCGTCGGGTCGGCGGCGACGCGCAGGGCGCGCAGGGTCATGTCGGTGGCGGCGTCTCGCAGCGCGCTTTCACCTTGCGCGGCCAGCCACTCGCCCGTGCCGGACTCCAGCCGGTCAATCCGGTCCAGCATCCGGGCGATGTCGCGCAGGCGCAGCGCCAGGGCGGAGGAAAGGTTGTTGAGACCTTGAGCCATGCCGTTGAGTCACTGACTCGCTGAGGACGCTGATTTCACCGAATCAGCGTTCTCGGCGAACTCGGTGTTTACGTGATTCCAGTCCATCGCTTCCGCGACCAGTTGAATCACGTCGCGCACTTCGATCTTGCCCTCGCTGCCGGTGGTTTTGACGGCATCGGTATACATCACCACATCTTTCGGGCAGGCGACGACGAAGAGCAGTTTTTGGCCGCTTGCGCCGTTGGCCGAAGCGCCGAGAGCGGCGAGCGCCTCACGGATGCGTTGCTCGGCGGGGCGCTCGCCTTCGGGCGTCGTCCCCATCCAGATTTGGCCGCCGCCCGCCCCGCAGCAGTACGAGTTCTCCTTGTTGCGCGGCATCTCGACGAAGTCGCAGCCCGTCGCCCGGATCAGCGCGCGGGGCGGATTGAAGCCCTGGTTGTAGCGCCCGAGATAGCACGGGTCATGGAAAGTCGCCCGGTAGTGGGAGAGTTTGTGTTTGAGTTGGAGTCTGCCGGCGTCAATCAATTGCATGAGCAGGCGGGTGTAGTGGATCGTCTCCCACTTGCCGCCGTAGTCAGGGTATTCGTTCCTGAGCGCGTTGAGCGTGTGCGGGTCGGTGGTGATGACGCGCTCGAACTTGCACTTGTTCATCGTCGCGATGTTCTGCTCGGCGAGCTGCTCGAACAATCCCTCCTCACCCACGCGCCGCACGTCGTTGCCCGAGTTCCTCTCGGCGTCATACAGGATGCCGAAGTCCACGCCGGCGTGATGTAGGACGCGCGCCACCGTGCGCGTGATCTCTTGCACGCGCGCGTCGAACGCGGCATAGTCGCCGACGAACCACAAATACTCGGCCGGCTCTTTGCGAACGTCTTTGATCTTGAAATCGAGGCCGGTCTGCGCCCACTTGGCGCGGTTGCGCGCTGCCTGCCCGAACGAGTTGCCCGTCTTGCCGATCTTCTCCAGCGTGGACTGGAGGCCGCTGTCGAGTTCCGCGCCGTCGTTCACCCATCGGCGGCGGATGTCCACAATGTCGGCCATCGGCTCGTTGCCGACGGGGCAGACGCGCACACAGGCATAACACGTGGTGCAACTCCAAACCGCCTCGGGACTGATGGCGAACTCCGTGAGCGGCGGCGAGGCGGCCCCGCCCGCGAAGGCGGTGAAATAGGCGTTGAGCCAATAGCGTTTGTTGATCTCCAGCGCCGACGGGCTGAGGGGCCGCAGCGAGCTGTGCGCCGGGCACACGTCCTGACAGCGGTTGCACATGATGCAGGCGTAGGCGTCGAGCAGGCGCGGCCAGGCGAGGTCGGCCAGCGTCCCCGCGCCGGGAGCGGTTTCGGGCGGCGCCTCTTTCGGCAGTGCCGGGTCGAGGCGCCCGCGCGGCGTCTGTTTTGCCAGCGCAAGGTTGAGCGGCGCAACCATGAGATGGATGTGCTTGCTGATGATGAAATACGGCAGGAAGACGACGATCAGGCCGACGGCCAGCCACCACGCCGCGTGAATGGCCACGGTGTAATCGGGCCAGCCGCGCAGCGCCAGCGACAGGGTGCTGGCGAACGGCTGCATGGGGTTGAAGACCTCCCCCTCGGCCAGCCGCAGCGCCTGGCCGGTAAAGCGCGCGCCGACGTGGCAGAGGATGAATCCGCCGACGATCAGCGAGTCGCGCTGAACGCCGCCGGTCACGGCCGGCTGCAGCAGCACGTTGGGGTTGAAATCGAGCCGCTTGTCTTTGGCGATGAAACGCCGCACCAGGAAGACGGCCACGCCGATGAGCACGCCGAGGCTGAGCACATCGGCGACCAGATTCATCAGGCCAAGCAGGCCGGAGCTGATCCGGGCGGTATCGTAGCCTTGGATGAACCCCTCCAGCACATCATTGACGTTGACGAGGAAATAGTACGAGAAGCCGAAGAAGATGAAGGCATGAAAGGTGGTGAGGATAGGACGGGATTTGTAAATGGGTTTTTGGAGGCCGATTTCGAGCAGAACCCTGATGGCCCGCGGAATAAAAGATCGAAGATCAGAGATTGGAGATTGGGCGGGCCGCCCGCGCCGGACAATGCGGTAAAGATTGAAGAAACCCCACGCGGTGAATCCGCCGAAGCCGACGAGCATGAGGAGGAAGATGATTCTTTCGGCGAGGGTCAGCACGAGATGAACTCCAAACTCCGAACTCCAAACTTCAAACTTCAATTTGAGTTTTGAGGTTTGGAGTTTGAATTTTGAAACTAGCCCTTGATTTTTTCCGTCAGCGCCGGAAGCAAATCCAGCAGGTCGCACGTCGCCCCGTAGTGCGCCACGTCGAAGATGGGCGCTTTGGGGTCGGTGTTGATGGCGATGATCGTCTCCGCGCCGCGCATGCCTTCGAGGTGCTCCGGCGCGCCGGAGATGCCGAGCGCGAGATACATCTTCGGCTTGACGGTGAGGCCCGATTTGCCCACCTGCCGCGTCTTCGGCAGCCAGCCCGCATCCGTGATGGGGCGCGAGGCCGAGACCGCGCAGCCGAGCGCCTCCGCGAGTTCCTGCGCGAGTTCGATGTTCTCCTGCCCGCCGATGCCGCGCCCGATGGAAACGAGGATCGGCTGCTGCGTAATGTCCACGTCGCCGCCCTCCGGCTGGATGAGTTTGACGAACTTCACCTTCAAATCGTCGAGCGGGACGGGTGAGGCGATCTGCTCGACCGGGGCGGAGCCGCGCCCCGCCTCGGCAGGGAACGCCCCCGCCAGGCACGAGACGATACAGGCTTCGCCGTCGGGCACGGCCTCGGCCTGGATCTTGCCGCCGTAGATCTGCGAGGTTGCCACCAGCGTCCCATCCTCGGCAGCGAGGCCGTTGACGTACGCAATCAGCGGAAGTCCGGTGGTCACCGACAGCCCCGCGCCCAGGTCCATCCCGACCGAGGTGTTGCCCAGCATCACCAGCCGTGGGCCGTGCCCTTTGATCAGGGCGGCCAGGACGCGGCTATAGGCTTCAGGGTTGAACTCGCCCAGTGCGGGGTCGTCCACGTACACCACGGCGTCCGCACCGATGGACCCGGCGAGCGATCTCGCGCCGCTGCCCAGCAGCACGGCGATGGCCTTGCCCCCGAACGCGGCGGCGAGCTGCTTTGCCTTGCCCGTCATTTCAAAGGCGATGTCGGCGAGTTTACCGTTGAGGTGTTCGGCGAGGATAAGGATGTCGTTTGCCATAATTCAGTAACCTCAAACTTCAAATCTCAAACTTCAAAGCAGCATTTTGGAGTTTGGAGTTTGAAGTTTGGAGTTTGAAGTTTGGAGTTTGAACTTTGAAGTTAGCCCTTCAAGAGTCCCTTCTCTCGAATCAGCCCCAAAATCTTCTCCGCCACTTCTTCAGGGCTTCCGTCCCACATCTCGGCGTGGCCGGCAGATTCGGGCTTGAACATACGGCGGACGGTGGAGCCGGCCCTTGTCGTCTCACCTCCGGCGATCTCGTCAATCTTCGCCGTCTTGGCCATCTGCCGGATTCTGCTCACGGGGGCGTAGCGCGGCGGCTGGTGAGCGGCCTGCACACCGATGACTGCCGGGAGCGTCACTTCAAATTCGGCCAGCACGCCGCCGGCATATTCCTTGTGGACAATTGCCTTGCCGTCCTTGATCGCCACGCCCGTGACCACGCCCACGTACGGCAAACCCAGGTGCGCGGCAATCATCGGGCCGATCTGGCCGTCGCGGTCATCGGCGGCCTGCACGCCCGTCAGCACCAGGTCGGGCGACAGGCTCTTGATCGCCTCGGCGAAGAGTTGGGCCTGGGTATGCGAGTCCGTGCCGCGCGGGAAGTCGCCCGTGATCTTCGCGGCCTTGTCCGCGCCCTTGGCGAGGGCAGTATATAGTGCCTCGTTCAGTTCGCCGGTCGTATCCACGCCGATGACGGTGACGGTTCCCCCGGCGGTCTCTTTGACCAGCACCGCCTCTTCGAGAGCCTGTTCGTCCCACTCATTGAGCACGTACTGGAGCGCGTCGTGATCGAGGCCCGTGCCCTCGGCGTTGATTTCCAGTTCGTCGGTGAGATTGGGGATTTGTTTGATAGGAACAACGATGTTCATCGTAACTCCCAACTTCAAAATTCAAACTTCCAATTGAGATTTGGAGTTTGAAGTTTGGAGTTTGAATTTATCTGCGCATCGACTCGTCCAGCAATTCCAGAATGTCCCGCACCTTCAACTGGTCGTTGCCGGTGCTCTTGGCGGCATCCTCGAAGCGCGAGACTTCAAAGGGACAGCAGACGGCGAGAACATCTGCGCCGTACTCGACGGCCTCGCGCACGCGGCGCTCGGAGAGGCGCATCTTGGTGTGTTCTTTCGAGAACGAGTCGAGCCACATGCCGCCGCCCCCGCCGCCGCAGCAATAGCCGTTCTCGCGGCAGCGGCCCATCTCCACCAGTTCGAGGCCGGGGATGGCGCGCAGCAGCTCGCGCGGCGCGTCGTACTCGCCGTTGTGCCGTCCGAGATAGCATGGATCGTGAAAGGTCACCTTCAGATTGAGCGGCTGCTTCAGCAGCGGCCTGAGTTTGTCCAGATACTCGACGAGGAAGCGCGTGTAATGCACCACCTTGAAGTCCGCGCCGTATTTCGGATACTCGTTCTTAAAGGCGTTGAACTCGTGCGGCCCGGTGACGACCATGCGGTTGAACTGATATTTGCTGAATGTGGCGATGTTGTATTCGGCCAGCATCTCGAACAGGCCTTTTTCGCCCGCCAGGCGCTGCGAGTCGCCGTCGTCCTTTTCCTCGATGCCCAGGATGCCGAAATCAATGCCGAGCGCGTTGAAGAGGCGGGCGGCGGCGCAGGCCGCGTCAATGCCGCGCGGGTGATACGAAGGATACGAGCCGACGTACCACAGGATGTCCACCGGGCGCTTCAGGTCTTTCAGGATCGGCACGGGGACGCCCGCTTTCTTCACCCAGTCGGCGCGTTTGCGTTGAGGCTGGCCGAGCGGGTTGCCGTGCTTGGCCGTATCCTCGAACGCCTTCTGCAATTCGGGCGGCACGGTCGTCCCCTCGAGCACGGCCTGTTCGCGCACGGCCGGCATGATCTTGATCATGTTGACTTCTTTGGGGCAGACGCGCAGGCAGTTCATGCAGGTGGTGCACAGCCACAGGTCGGGCGAGGTGAACAGGTCAATGCCCATCTGAGTCTTGCGGTGGATTTTGCGCGGCGAGTAATCGCCGACGATGTCCACCGGGCAGACGGCGGTGCACTTGGCGCAGCCGTAGCACCACATGAGCGACTCGCCGCCGGGGAGCGCCGCGACTTTTTCGAGCGCGTCAACGCCGTAATCCCAGATGACCCGCTGCTCGAACATCCGGTTCCAGTGGCCAGAGATATCCATCCCCTCGACGACGAGCTGTTTTTCTTCGGTGATCTTTTCGGGTTGAACCTTATCTAAACCGACTGCCATTGTGCCTCCAGGGTTTTGCCTCGCTGAGGTGCTGGTACGGCTGAAGGATGTTCTCTCGGCGCCCTCGGCCTTCTCAGCGTTTTAGCGATTCAAATCTCCATTTTCCAAACCCCCAACAGCCGCCTCGTCAACTCCGGCAGTTGGGGCACGACCCGGTTGAATTCCTGCGTCATTCGGATTCTCAGCGTGGTGTACATATAGACGGCGTAGACGCACGCCAGGAAGACGTCAATTCCAAAGGGACTCTGATTCACGCCGAAGCGGGCGAACCCGGCGGCCTCGCCCGTGGCCCGCACGAAGGCCACCGCTACGCCGACCTTCAGGTACGTCTCGCCGGCATTTCGCCCGTGCAGGTCGTACGCTTCCATCGTCACCAGCGGGAGCGCGCCTGTGCCCACGCGCGGATCCCACATCCAGCGCGTCCACAACCAACGATCGTCCGGGCTGGTGAAGTGGAGCAGCTCAGCGGCCAGGTCGCACAGGACGTTTTCAGGGAGGTCGGCCGCCTCTTGGCCGGGCAGCGGCTTGCGCGCCAGGCGCAAGTCGCCCCAGTAGCCGGCGAGCGTGTCCACAAAGGCCTGGAAGCGATCCTGGGTCGAGGGGGTGCCATGGAGGAGTTCGTGGATGGCCTCCCGCAAGCCCTCCACGCCCATCACGTCGAGCAGGACGTCGGCCTTGCGGCGCGTGGCGAAGATGGAGCGCAGGAGGCCGCGCAGTTGCGGGCGGTCGAGCCCGGTCAGCGCTTCCGGGGCAAGCCGCGCTCGAAAGCGTGCGCTCTTTTGTTCAAGTTCCTTGACGATGTCGCCCAGTTCGGTCTGGCTCGCCTTTTCGAGCGTCCGAGCCATGAACTCTCGGGCGGTTTCTGTATCTACGACCTGGCCTGTGAGCAAGCTGCGAACTCCAAATCTCAAACTCCAAATCTCAAATTCCCAACATTCAAACGGCGTTTGGTAATTTGGAGTTTGGAGTTCGAAGTTTATGTACCAGCGCCACCGCTTTGGCCGCCGCCGCGCCGGCCATCCCCAGCGAGTCGTCAAGGTCTTTCGGCCCGGCGGCCGCGCCCGCGACGAAGATGCCGGGGACCGAGGTCGCCGTAGGGTCAAGCGACTCGTGCGGCACGTCAATGAAGTTGTACTTGTTCTGCCTGAGCCCAAAGATTTTGGCGACGTCCTTCGTGCCGCGGCTCGGTTCCATCCCCACCGCCAGCACCACCACATCCATCGGCACTTCCATCGGGCGGCCCATCGTCGTGTCCTCGCCGCGCACTAGCAGCCGGTCGCCCTTGCGGATGATCTCGGTGATGATGCCCTTGACGTATTGGACGTGATACTGCTCCTGCGCCGGCCAGTAAATTTCGTTCTCCCAGTAGCCGTACATGCGCATATCAATGTAGAAGATAAAGACCTTGCAGTTCGGCAACTGCTGACGCACCTCGATGGCCTGCTTGGACGAGATGCCGCAGCACACCTTGGAACAGAACTCGTTCCCAATCTGTCGGTCGCGCGAGCCGACGCACTGGATGAAACACACGCGCTCGGGGGTCTGTCCGTTAGACGGCTTGACGAATTTGCGCTGCTTGAGCATCGCCTCGGCATCGGCGAGCGTGATCACGTCGTCATACTCGTAATAGCCGTACATCTGCGTCTCGCGTCCCGGGTCGAAGTGCTGGAAACCGGTGGCGATGATGACGGCTCCCACGTTGACGACCTCGGCCGCGCCATTGCCGCCTTTGGTGAGGGTGACCTTAAAATCGCCCGCGCTGCCTTCGGCGGCGACGACCTCCGACCCGAGGCGGACCTGCACGTTGGGATTCTGGGTGACGGCCCGGATCATCTCGCCCAGCGCTTCTTCCGCGTCGCGGAAGCCGTGCGTGAGCGCGGCGTAGCTTTCGGCGATGGGCGTCCCGCCCAGGCCGTCGCGCTTCTCCACAAGCACGGCCTTCGCCCCAAGGTCGCCGACCAGCCGAGCGGCCTCCAGCCCCGCCGGGCCGCCGCCGATGATGAGAATGGTGTCTGCTGCCATCGTCCCTCCGGGAAACTGCAAATTTCAAACTGCAAAGCAACGCTTTGCAGTTTGAGTTTTAGAGTTTGGAGTTATCCAACGTCTTCCCAAGTGAGATATTCCTTCTCACCGCTCTTGAGTTTGTTCAGATCCTCCTGAAATTCTGCCCAGGCGGCCTCGTGGTCAATGCCCATCTTCTCAAGCAACGGGCGGTAGTCGGTCGAGTGCCAGTGGAGCTGGCAGACGCGGTAGGGGTGCGCGCCCATGGCGAGAGCCGCGAACTGCGCGTCGGACATCACCGGCACGCCGACGTTGAAGCCGTGCACCTTGCCGACGAACTGGCTCTTGTCGAGCGTGGTCACGCAGCCGGTGTCGTGAGTGATCACCACATCCGGGTCGGCCTCCTCCTTCATCACCTGAATCTTGCGCAGAGTAGCGAAGGAGCGCGTGAAGTCGCGCTGAACGAGGATGTGCCGAAAGCCGAAGCCGCAGCAGTCGAACCACGTCGAGTAGTCGCGCACTTGCGCGCCGAGGGCGACGACGAGCGCCGAGACCGTCGCCGTGCGCTGGCCGCCGTAGATGTCCGGATCGTAGATGGCGTCCTCCTGCACCAGTTTGTAATAGTGGCAGGCCGGATGCACCGCAACGGAGATGTTCGAGAAGTCGCGCTTCTGTTGAGCGGCGATGCGGTCGCGGACGGCGTGCACCCACTCCGAGTAGTGGACGATCTCCTCCGGCATCACCATCGGCTTGCCGAGTTTCCGCATGATTTCCCGCACCTGATGCCGGAGTTCGGCGTGATGTACCAACTCTTCGCGCACTTCCTTGTAGTGGCCGTAGGACGTGCCGCAGTGGATGAGAGGATAGTAGCCCGTCTCGTAGGCCGCCGCGAAGTTGCGCATGGCGACCCCCGCCTGCGCCGCCGCGTTCGAGGTGGCCGAGGCGTAGTAGTTCCACGCCGTGCAGGAGGTCTGGTCGGTCGGGTCAATGTAGCGAAAGTTCAACTTGCGGTTGAGCCAGAAGATCGCGGTCGAGTAGCCGGGGATGTGGCCGCACTGCCCGCACGATTTGTGATGCCAGGTCAGCTCGAGCGGGATTTTCTTCTTGCGCCCGTACTTCGTCATGACCTCGACGTACGGCTCCGGCACGCGCTGGACGATCCATTCGCCCGCGCGCTCCAGCTCGAACAGGTGCTCGTGAAAGTCCTCGGGCGCATATTCGGCCTGGCGCTCGAATTTGCGCGATGATTTGGTGTGAACGGCGTCGTAAGGGATGAAACCGGCTGTCGCAGTCATGAGGATGCCTCCGTTGGAAAATTTCAAACTTCAAACTCCAAATCGCAAACGGCGAAGAATAGCTTGAGGCGGGTTTGGAGCTTGTATTTTGAAGTTTGGAGTTTTACGCTTCGTATCCCGCTTCTTCCAATTTCTCTTCCATCACGTCGTTCAAGATCATGTGCAGGCCCTCGTCTACTTCGGCGATCATGTCCATCACGCCGGTGTTGTGCCAGATGAGATAGAGTTCGATGATGGTCTTGTCGTCCACCTGCCAGCCGGTGGCGGTGGTGTGGAGCGTTTCGGGCGGCAGGGCGCGCCGCCACACGTCGAGTTCGGCCGATACCTCGCGCACCTGCGGCCCCCAGTCGGGGAAGGCGTCCGGCTGGAGCATGTCGGGCGAGACCTGTGTGCCGGTGCCCATGATCTTGTAGATGATGCGCGAGTAGCCCTCGAGCGCCTGCTTGGCGGACTTGAGGCCGTTCTTCACGGCCACTTCGCGGAGGATGGTGATCAGGCCGCCGGGCGAGTTCTGGCGCGGGCAACGGTTGCACGAGAAGCACTGCGAGCAGTTCCACACGTCGTCGTTCATCTGCTCGTAGATGAGGTCAATATCCTCCCGCGCCGCCGCCTGGGCGATTTTGCGCGGCGAGAAATCGTAGAACCGCGCCGAGGGGCAGGCGGCCACGCAGATGCCGCATTCGTAGCAGCCGTACAAATAAGCCGGGAAACGTGCGTCGGCCTTCACTTCCTCCCACAGGCGGAGCTTTTCGTCATAAGGCACGTCGGGATATTTGTCGGCAAAGAGACCCATAACAGAAACTCCCAACTCCAAATTTCAAACTTCAGATCCCGCGCCGGTTTTGGAGTTCAGAAAGCGATGACGGCATCCGCATTCAGGGCCATGTCGTTGAAGGCGGCCCCGCCGATCATCTCCACGCCCTCGATCAGGTCTTCGAGCTTGAGCGCGTGTAAATCGAGCGAGGGCTGGCAGACGTATAACTTCACGCCGCAGTCGAGGGCTTGCTTGATGAAGTAGGCCAATTCTCTTCCCCCGCCGCCCTTCTTGGGCACGATCAACTTATCCGGCACGCCCTTCTGCAGCAGGGTGGGGCCGTTCATCGTGAAATAGATGCCCACTTCGGCGTCCATGGCCGCGCCCGCCGCCGCGAGATAGAACGGCGTGGCCGCGCGTTCGGGCATATCCACACCATGGGTTTGAACGTAGAGGATCTTTTTGACTTCGTCTTCCACAGAGCAACTCCAAAATTCGGAGGTGTGAAAATTGGAGTTTGAAGTTAGATGAACAACTGCACGTCCGCCTCGGCGGCATAACCGAGGAAGGTTGCCGCGCCGCCGACTTCACATTCCGGGATGAAATCATCGCGCTTGAAGCCAAATACTTCCATCGTCATCTGGCAGGCGATCAGCCTCACCCCGGTTTCCACGCACATGGCGCGCAGATCGGGGATGGAAGCGACGCCTTTGTTCTTGAAGGTTTGCTTCATCAACGTCGTGGCCAGGGCATTGAAGCCGGGCAGGGTCATCATGGCCGTGGGGATCGGCCAATTGATTTTCTGAAAGCCTTCCGGGCCGAAGGGCATTTTCATCGGCATGGCCGGGTTGCCGAGCGGGCTGACTTCGGCATCCAACTCTTTGAGTAGGAGCGGCAGGCCGTAGAAGGTGAAGAAGATGGCGGCCTCCCAGCCCATTGACCCGGCAGTGCTGGCGAGGATGAAGGGCGGATAGGCCCAGTCGAGGGTGCCCTTGCTGGCGATCAAGGCGAGACGCCTGGGGGCGGTGGGATCAGATTTTGACATCGGGGCCTCCTGGAGCGGATGGCGAATGGCAAATGACAGACGGTTTTGCTGTTCGCTACTTGATGCGGCGTAAGTAGAAGATGTACTTGCCGTCTTCCTGATGCGAGTCGAGCAGTTCGTTGCCGGTCTGGCGTGACCAGGCCTCCATGTCGGCGGGCGCACCGGGGTCGGTGGCGATCATCTGCAGCACCTGCCCGATTTGCAGCTCTTTGATCGCCTTGGAGGTCTTGATGACAGGAACCGGGCAGAGCATCCCGCTGCAGTCCAGGATTTTGTCGGCTTTTAGAGTGGTCATGGGCGGCTTCCTTGTCGTGAACTTTCGATTAGCGAGGCCGGGGCGAGTTGCTGGTATTGGGAGTAAACCTCTGCCACCGGTCACCGACACTGGCGTGCTCGGGCAAGGGTGTTCTCCGGCAACGCGCTAAGCCGACCCCGCGACGAGCGCCGATCGGTTTTTCGGAATCTCGGCCAGCACTTCTTGCCGTAGCTGCATCGGTGTTGTAGCGAATAGGCGAATGGATGTACGCATTGTATCCCGAACGTACAGTCGTCTCATTACCGCTTTGGGGGAGAGACCCTCCCCCTCCAGGGTGATTTGTGTTCGGCGCGATTTCAGGCGCTGTTTCGGAAGAGCCGGGCCGAGTCCGGTTTCAATCGCCGTGGCGAGAGAGCGAGATCAGCCCCATTTTCAGCGCGGCGACCACCGCCTGTGTCCGGTTGGGCTGGTCCAGCTTGGCAAGGATGCTTTTGACGTGCGAGCGGACGGTCTCCTCCGAGATGAAGAGCTTCCGGCCGATCTCCCGGTAGGTGGCCGCCGTTGCCATCAAACGCAGTACCTCCGTCTCGCGGGGTGAGAGAGGCGCGTGCATAGCGGGCGGCCTGCCCGCTCGCGTGCTCATGCGCTCCAGCAAGGCGCGCGTCACGGCGGTGTGGATGTAGGGCCTCCCTTCCGCCACAGTTCGGATGGCGTGGGCCAGCTCGTTTGGGCTGATCTCTTTGAGTGCGTAGCCGTCCACCAGTTCGACCAGGTCGAGCACGGCTTCGTCAATCTCTGCGCCGCTGAGGATGAGGAGACGGGTCTGCGGACAGTGCTCGCGGACCTGTGCCGCGACCGCGTCGCCGGTCAGGATGGGCATTTTCAAGTCGAGGAGTAGAACGTCGGGGCACAGCGCACGCGCCAGTTGCACAGCCTCCGCGCCGTCCCGCGCTTCGCCGATGACCTCGAAGCCGGGTTCGAGGCGCAAGACCATGGCGAGGCCTTTGCGCACGACTTCGTGATCGTCGGCGATGAGAATTCTAATCATCCGCGTAACCGTTCAGCCCACAGCATCCTGAGCGGAGCGGCGCGCCCTTCGACCGCGCCGCGTAGTCGAAGGATGCGCCTGAGGAGCGGCTCACCTGCCATCGGCTGGAATGGCGACGAGCACCGCCGCGCCGGCGCCGGGTTGAGAGATGACTTCGCTCGTCCCGCCCAGCGACGCCGCGCGGTCTCGAATGCCGAGCAGGCCGAAACGCTCCCGGTCTATTTCACGGGCCATCGCCACCTGCGGGTCGAAGCCGCGCCCGTTGTCGCGCACGGCCAGCATCGCCTGCCCGTTCAGAACGTTGAGGCAGACCTGGGCGCGGCTGGCCCCGGCGTGCCGCACGACGTTGTTGAGCGCCTCCTGGGCGATGCGGTAGAGGCTGCGCTTGGCGCGCGCGCTGAGCAGGCCGAAATCGCCGTGGACGTCAATCTCCACCTCCAGCCCGCCTGCGCGGCACGCCCCGGATACGTAGCGGCGCAGGTCGGCCACGAAACGCTCGGCGGTGAGTTCGGAGGGCCAGAGGTCGAGGATGGAGTGGCGCAGCTCGTCGCGCGTGGCCTGCGCCAGAGCCTGTAAGTTGGCCAGCTCCGCCTGGACGGTGTCGGCCTGTCCGGGCAGAAGCTTGATGCAGGCGTCGAGTGAAAAGGTGATCCCGAAGAGCGATTGCGAGACCGTGTCGTGAATTTCGCGCGCGATGCGGATGCGCTCGTCCTGTATGGCCAGCCGCTGGGCGCGGTCAATACACAGCATGGTCGTGCCCACGGCCACGGCCGCCTGGCCGGCGATGGCGCGCAGGGATTCGAGGCGCACCGGCTCCTCCACCTCCGAGGCGTCCACGAGCAGCACACCCACCGCATGTTCGCGCAACAACATCGGAAAGAGATGATAGGGCTTGGCGTCCAGGTAACGATTCACCTGTTCGTCCGAGGTGAGAGGCGGGCGGGCGGAGAGACGGCTTTGGCCGTCGAGGAGGCACTGGGCGATCAGCCCGGCTTCGGGCGCGAGGGGGATGCGCGCCGGATGCGGCAGCCCGCCCGCAAAGAGGGCGTGCCCGTCGCGGGCTTTTCCCAGCCAGGAGGTGATGACGCGCTCGGCCTGATCCACGAGGGCGATGACGGCCTGCGGGAAGCCGAGGTCGCCCGTCACGGCGGTCAGCACCCGTTCCTCGACCTCGGTGATGTCGCTCGCGCTTTGCAGCGCGAGGGTGAGGCTGTGAATCACTTCCAGGTCGCGGTGCATGCGGTTGAGTTCGGCATGAGAGGCCTGCAGCCGGGCGAGCAGCGCGGCGGCATAGCCGAAGGTTCCGGCGATGAGGAAGAACCCGACCACCTGCGCCACGAGCCGCAGCCCGTTCTGGTCCGGCGTTGCGCCCCACAGCCCGGCGGCCACGAAGAGAGCGGCCATGCCGGCGGCGCTCCAGAGCGCGCCGCGCATTTGAAAGAAAAATGCCGCGGCCAGGAGCGGGCTGAAGGCGTAGAGATAGTAAGGGGTGCTCCAGCCGCCCGTCAGCCCGGCGAGCGCGGCGCAAAACAGCAGATCCAGCGCCAGCAATCCGGGCCAGAGCCGGAGGAGGGCGTTCAATTGATTGGGCAGGAGTGTGATGAGCAGATTGGCCAGCACCGCCGCGAGGAGCGCGCCGGCCGTGGGCGTCAGTGCGCCGTTCCAGTTGGCTGCCAGCGCGAGAATGGCGGGGATCAGGCTGAGCCACCGGTACTGAACCAATAGCCTGAATACCTGGCGTGTATCGGTCGAGGTCGGGCGTCCGCTCTCGTTCTTCAATAGCGCAGATCGCATATGGCGGCTGGCATATCGGGCGCCGAGTGGCGACGTCGAATTGGTATAGTCAGATCACGAAACGGCGCATCCTTCGACTTCGCGCCGCGCACCCCTTCGGCACGCTCAGGGCGCGGCCTGAGCGGAGCGAAGTCTCCATGCGCGCCGGCGCACAACGGGCGATGAAAATGAGAGGCTGCGCCGGTTCAGAACTTCTGCTAAAGTGAATGTGTCGGCAAGCCACACGTTGCACTCCGCAGTGCTGTCACGAACGTGAAGCGAAGTCGGACGGGCGGGCTGGACGGCACAACAGAGTGTTGCAGGCGCGGGGC
>JBBIQY010000001.1:0-135979 GCA_037442085.1 Anaerolineae bacterium | reverse complement strand
GGGCGTAGCGGGCGTACACCCGGCTCAAATCCAACTGGGCGACGATGTCCACCACGAACCGCGCCAGATGATTGGCCGGCAGCGCTTCATCCAGGCTCACCCTCGCTTTGAGGGTCGCCTCGTAATCGGCCGTATGCCGAAAATTGTGTAATTCGGCCTGTAGGCGCGGGTCTGAGAGCCGCGCCTACGAAATTACACACAAATCGGCAAACCGCCCGTAATCCGGGGTTCTAAATTTTCGGCTCATGCCCACAGTGTACTACAGCCTGTTCTCACAGGCTCTCCGACAAACTGCTAGAGGCGGCTTTGACTCTGTTCGCCAAGCCGGGTATCCTGTAGCCAGTCCGCCCTTTCGATTCAGGAGAACAATTACCATGCCCGTCCGCTGGGAATACTGCATCCTTACCCGTCTGAGCAACGGCCCAGACAGCAAATGGTACGTCAATCGAGTCTTCAACTATAGCGAACCGCACATGCCGGTCGAGATTACGGGGTCGCCGTTCCGCGAGTACAACGAAGAATTTGACCGACTGCACGCGGCGTTAAGCTTTCCCATTCTGCCAGCCGTTCTCAACCGCCTGGGAGCGGACGGCTGGGAACTGCTGGACGACATGAACACCGGGCTGACGGGCGGCGAAGGCCTGATCTTCAAGCGCCCGGTGGAAGACAAGCGGGCCAAGCCCGCCCCAACCGGCCGAGCGAAGGCGCGCCCGGCCGCGGCCAGGAAACCGGCCGGCCGGAAACGCTGAAAGCGCCCTCGCTGAACGGTTGCAGTACCGGGCAGCACGGCAGCCATATATCAATCCTGTGCCGCTTGACCACGCCTGGGAGGTTCGCTTTCCTCGCGTTGCCTGCCCTGGCACTAAGTCTTACAAGCCATGGTTCCGCAGCGTGATTATGCCGCCAACCAGATGGAGTGGCTCGTCTTTAGCCTCCGTTGGCTGCTGATCGCCGCAACGGCCGTTTTGATCTACACGCGGCCGATGCCGAACCCGCCCAGCAACACCGAGTTCTATCTGTTGCTGGCATTAGTGAGCTTCAACCTCCTGCTCAACTTCTTCGAATTTTTCAGGTTCTGGCGACCGAGCCTCGACTGGCTGACGTTGCTGGTGGACTCAACACTGGGCCTGCTGCTGTTTACGGCGACGGGCGCCAACGCAGGCCCGATCATGTGGATCGGTTTGTTGCCCATCCTGACGGCCGGGCTGCGCCATCGCTGGCCAGTCACCCTGGGGGTCGCGACCGCCTTCCTGTTAGGCCAGGGGGCGATCGCCCTCTGGATACACGAGGGCGACCTGGTCATGGTCTCCAGCCTGTTCTCGACAACGGCCTTGCTGCTGCTGCCAGCCGCTTTGCTGACCGCCGTGTCTGCCGTTCAGTTACGCCACATCCTCAACCGACGCACTCGCAAGTATGATCATTTCAGCGCCCAGCGGGCGCAGGCCCTGCGCAAGCATTCCCGAGCCATCTACGACATGGCGTCCATGGTGTCGGCGACGCTGGATTACGATAAAGTCCTGGATGCTGCACTCAACTTCGGCGCAATGGGCGCGGAAGGGCTGCCGCAGGATGCCTCGAAGATGGTCTCGGCGGCGTTGCTGTTCGACAACGACGAGCTGCGCGTCAGCCGCGGCTGGCGCCTGCCCCCTGCCGATCAGCGCGTCGTCTGCGCGGCGCGCGAAGGCGTGCTGGCGCAGGTCACACGCCTGGGCGACCCGATGGTGATCACCGAACCGGAGCGCGACCCGGAGCTGCAGCAATTTGTCGGGTTCCGCAACTGCAAATCGCTGATGGCGCTGCCGTTGCGCGTGGGCATGGAAACGTACGGCGCGATGTTGTACGGTCACCCACAGGCAGATTTCTTCGACGAAGACCAGAGGGCGTTCTTCACCGCCATGGTCAATCAGGCCAACATTGCGCTGCAAAACGCGCGGTTGTACCAAAGCCTGCGCGAAGAGAAAGAGCGCCTGGTCGAAGTACAGGAGGAAGCGAACAAGAAACTGGCCCGCGACCTGCACGACGGGCCGACCCAGGCGGTGGCCGCCCTGGCCATGCGCGCCAACTTCGCCCGCCGCCTGCTGGAGCGAGACGCCAAAGCGACCGGCGAAGAACTTTTCAAGATGGAAGACCTGGCGCGCCGCACCACCAAGGAGATCCGCCACATGCTCTTCACCCTGCGCCCGCTGGTGCTGGAGAGCCAGGGGCTGAGCGCCGCGCTCAAACAATTAGCGGAAAAGATGCGTGACACCCACGGCCAGAACGTGCTCGTGGACACCGACCCCAGCGTCGAGGACTTGCTTGAGAAGACCCAGCAAGGTGTGCTGTTCTACATCGCTGAAGAGGCCGTCAACAATGCGCGCAAGCACGCTCAGGCCGAGCACATCTGGATACGGCTCAAGGCCAACCATGATACGTTGATGCTGGACATCCAAGATGACGGCGTGGGCTTCAATCTGGGCGACGTCGAAGACAACTACGACCGGCGCGGCAGCCTGGGCCTGGTCAACATGCGCGAGCGCGCCGACATGCTCAGCGGCACCGTACGAATCGACTCGGCCGAGGGCAAAGGGACGCGCATTACCGTCTTTGTCCCCCTGACCCCATCCAACTAACAGGGAACACGTGCATGCCTGGCCGCTCTACCCCCAAACGCAAACACTCATCCCGCCGTCGGCGCCCTCCCAAGTACGAGTGGGACGCCGAGCGCGTGAAAGCCTTGCGCCATCACCTGGGCCTGACCCAGACACAGTTCGCCCAGGAACTCGGCACCCTGCAACAGACGGTCAGCGAATGGGAGTGTGGCTACCATACCCCGAAGGGCACCTCCGTCAAGCTCTTGCAGTTGGTCGCCGAACGGGCCGGTTTCACCTACGGCGCTGCGCCCCCCTCGGAAGAGTGAGCGGCGCGCCATTTTGCCCCTTGACAAATCAACATGATTTCATGTAAAATGGTGTGCGAGAGCATGGCTCGTCAAATTTTTCACCCAACTACATGAATTCAAGTAAACCCAAGGAGGCACCATGGGCCACTACGGACTGGAAGGCATCATCTTAGCCTGGAAAAAGGGCCTGCTCACAACCGAGCAGGCCATCGGCCAGGTGCTGTTACTCCTGCAGGAGTTCGACCGGCGCCTCAATCGGCTCGAAGAGCGAAACGGCCCCGACAGCGCCGCCAGGCCGGAGCCGCGCACGCCTCGGCCCGGCAGGTAATCAATCTCTCATCTGCGCTATTGTCGCTCTAATTCAAACCCCTTACAATGCGGCTATCTTCAGTTAGAGGAAACCGCCGTGCAAAAAGAGAAACTCATCATCATTGGTTCGGGGCCGGCAGGACTAACCGCTGCGCTGTATGCCGCGCGCGCCAACCTGAACCCGCTCGTCATCGCCGGGGAGCAACTCGGCGGGCAGATCGCCATCACCAGCGATGTCGAGAACTTTCCCGGGTTTGATAACATCCTCGGCCCAGATTTGGTCGAGAAGATGAAAGCCCAGGCGGAGAAGTTCGGCGCACGCCTGGAATATGACTCGGTTACGGAAGTGGATTTCACACAGGGCCGTCCCTTCAAGATCAAAACATACAGCCGGGAGTATGAGGCGGACGCCGTGATCGTGGCAACCGGCGCCTCGGCCAAGCGGCTGGGCATACCGGGCGAAACTGAATTGATCGGCAAAGGGGTGAGCTACTGCGCCACCTGCGACGGCTTCTTCTTCAAGAATAAGGACGTGATCGTGGTTGGCGGCGGCGACTCGGCGTTGCAGGAAGGCCTGTTCCTGACCAAGTACGCCAATCACGTGCGAATCGTTCATCGCCGTGACCAACTCCGCGCGGGTGAAACCCTCAAGGCCCGCGCTTTCGCCAACCCTAAAATCGAGTTCATCTATAACACGGTGCTCGACAAAATCGAGGGGAACGGCAAAGTCCAGCGAGTAATAGTCCGCAACGTGACCACCGGCAACGTAGCGACCTGGGACACGGATGGCGTGTTCGTCTTCATCGGCCACTTTCCCAACAGCCGGTTATTCAAGGGCCAGCTGGCGATGGATGAGCAAAATTTTCTGACGGTGGACAAGTACATGCAGACTTCCGTTCCCGGTGTGTTTGCCGCCGGCGAGATCATGGACCCGATCTATAAGCAGGCGATTTCGTCGGCCGGCCAGGGCTGCATGGCCGCTATCTCTGCCGAGCGTTACCTCGAAGCGCTCCACGACCAGGAGATCGTGCGGCCATAGCTCAGTGGCCCGCCGCCAATCGCGCCCTGAGAAAGGACAACGCGGCTTGCGCGGCACGAGCGCGGTGGCTGATCCGGTTCTTGACCTCTTCGGGCAGTTCGGCCAGGGTGCAGCCGAGCTCGGGGATGAAGAAGAGCGGATCGTAGCCGAAGCCGTTTGAGCCGCGTTCTTCCAGGATGATCTCCCCTGCACAGGTTCCCTCAAAAAAGTGCGTGCGAAAGCCCGACGGGCGACTGAGGCTCGTCGGGCCTTCGGCCTCCGGCGCGGTAACGGCAATGACGCAGCGAAAACGCGCTGATCGCGGCGGTGGCGTATGGCGCAGCGCAGCGATCAGCCGGGCACGGCGATCGGCGTCGCTGGCGCCCTCGCCGGCGTACCGCGCCGAGTACACGCCCGGCCCCCCTGCCAGCGCCTCCACTTCCAGCCCCGAGTCATCCGCCAGGGTAAGCAAGCCTGTGGCGCGCGCAAAGGCTTCGGACTTCAGGCTGGCGTTTGCCGCATAAGTTTCGCCGACCTCTTCCACATTCAACTCAAGCCCGATCTGGCGCGGAGTGACCGTTTCGAGCGGCAACTCGCCCAAGATCGCCAGAAATTCACGCACTTTGCCCGGGTTGTGGGTGCCGATCAGTAATTTAGTGGATTTTTTCATATTTTCTATCCGCAACAAAAATGATGCCTGCTAACAGGCAATATATTCGATAATACCCAATATATATGCACTTAATAACTATCAATTTGTTTGTTTATGTATAACTTAAATAATTGATGGTTGACTTTACGGTCGTTATTGTGCTAAAATCCGCGTTATTCTGCAAAAGTGCAGGCCGCCGAGTTCCTTCGAACCTTGACCAGATCGCACTCACCACTCCGGCTGAATGTTGGCTTCCTGCTGAAGGAAGGCGTGGGGTACAGCCGCGAGATCACGATCAACGAGCCAAAGCTCGACATTGCCGCTGACCTGACCGTCAAAGGGCTGCAGGGAGCGCTTACCCTTGTCCGCACGCCACAGGGCCTGTACGCCTCTGCCCACCTGCAGGGCCAAATCCCCGGCGAATGCAGCCGCTGCCTGACCGAGATTGAGCAAACGGTCTCCAGCCGCATCTCCGAGTTGTACCACTATCCGCCCGAAACCGCAGCCGCGGAGGGCCGCGTCATCCCGGAAGACATGAACCTCGATCTCTCCGAGGTCGTGCGCGAAGATATGCTGCTCTCCCAGCCCATGCAGTCGCTGTGCCGTCCGGACTGTAAAGGGCTATGCCCGAACTGCGGCAAGAACTGGAACGACGGCCCGTGTGACTGTCCCGCCGACGAAGGCGACCCACGCCTTTTGGTCCTGAGACAACTCCTCGATAAAGACCCCCAATCGTCCCACCGCCAGGAGACCACATCATGAACTACACTCAGAACAGCGGCCGCGACGCCGAAATGCTGACGATGTTGATGGATCGCGCCAGCGCCCAGGGTTACCTGCTGACCGACGACATCATTGACGCTTTTCCTCGCGCGGAAGAGGCCCGTGAGCATCTGGACGAATTGTTCGCGTTTCTCCAGGGCTGTGACATCGAGGTGTACGATGATCGGCGCGAAGTCCCGGCGCAATTGCATGCCCGGGCGGTACACCGCCGCCGGCTGGAGGACGAGGCGTTCGACCTTAGCCATATCTCTACCGATGATACCGTCGGCCTGTACCTGAAGGAGATGGCGCGCACCCCGCTGCTGACCAACGAGCAGGAGGTGGACCTGGCCAAGCGGCTGGAGCGCGGCGAAAAGGCGGCGAAGGCGTTGCGGCAGATGCGGCCTAATGCTAATCTCAAGCGGCGCGCCGAATTGCAAGGCCATGTCGAAGATGCCCGCGGCGCGCGCGCGCACCTCATCAAAGCCAATACGCGGCTGGTCGTCTCCATCGCCAAGAAGTACATGGGTCGGGGCGTACCGTTCCTCGATCTGATCCAGGAAGGCAACCTCGGGCTGATGAAGGCGGTAGAAAAGTTCGACTACCGGCGCGGCTTTCGCTTTTCCACCTATGCCACCTGGTGGATTCGACAGACTATCACCCGCGCCATCGCCGACCAGGGCCGCACGATTCGCGTGCCTGTCCATATGAGCGACCGCATCCGCCGCCTGTACAAAGTGGCGCGTGACCTGGAACAGAGCCTCGGGCGCAAGCCGACGCCCGACGAGATCGCTCAGGAGCTCAAGATCGAGTCGCGCAAGGTACAGTGGATGCTCAAGGTCTCGTGGCGGCCACTCTCGCTGGAACGCCCAGTGGGCGAGGACGAGGACGACGAGTTCGGCAGCTTTGTCGAGGACGAGCACACGCCTACGCCGGCGCAAAGTGCGCACACCAACCTGCTGCGCGAGAAGCTGGAGGCGGTGCTGACGACGCTCACGCCGCGCGAGGCCCGCATCCTGCGTCTGCGCTTCGGCCTGCAGAACGGGCGCGCTTATACGCTAGAGGAGGTCGGGCAAAAGTTTGGCCTGACGCGTGAGCGCATCCGTCAGATCGAGGGCAAGGCCCTGCGTCGCCTGCGTCACCCGCGCCGGGCGCGCCAACTGCGCGCTTACCTCAGCTGAAGCGCCTCAAGCAAGAAGGGATTAGAGAGAACAACAGAGAAAGGGCTCGCGTTGGGTTAGCGGGCCCTTTCTTTGTTCCTCGCGTTTCCAATATAAAATAGGCGCGTGCCCATTTCCCTGGCGTGCCCCTTATGTGACAACTCAATAGACCCTGCCGTTCGCCAGCTTTACCGTGAGCCGGAGAAGTTTGTCGCCCGCCAGTTGCAACTCGTTTCGCCGGAGTGGCGGCCCGAGCACGGGGCCTGCCCGCAGTGCGTCTTTCGCGCCGTCCTACGCGCGCAGGCGGCTGGCAGCCAGGAGTCGTTACCTCAGCAACCGCCTTTACCCTTCTCCGCTTACCTGCCCGACTATCGCGGCATCCTGCCCACACCGCTGCGGGTGCCCATCAACCCCAAGTACACCGGCCAGGGCGTCACGCTAGCCTTCCTTGACTCCGGCTTCTATCCGCATCCCGACCTGACGCGGCCGATCAACCGCATCGTTGCCTATTGCGACGCTACGGCCCACATGCCGGAGGAGCGCAACTCGTTCGGCAAGATTCAGGTGACGAGCTGGCACGGGCTGATGACCAGTTGCGTGGCCGCTGGCAACGGCTATATGTCCGAGGGCCGGTTCAAGGGCATCGCCCACCGCGCCCGGCTGGTGCTGGTGAAGACCGGCAACCGCCGCAGCCGCCACATCACCGAGCGCGATATCGGGCGCGCGCTGAAGTGGGTCACGGCCAACCGTGAGCGCTTCGGCATTCGCGTGGTGAACGTCTCCCTCGGCGGGGATCAACCCGCCACCGGTAAGCTGACCGACCTGGATGAAAAAGTTGAGGCGGCCGTGGCCGCGGGGCTGACGGTGGTGTGCGCGGCGGGCAACACCGGTTCGGCGCGCCTGACGCCGCCGGCCTCTGCGCCGTCGGCCATCACCGTCGGCGGGATGGATGACCAGAACTCGCTCGATCGCACGCGCCGGCGGATGTATTGGTCGAGCTACGGCCAGGGCGTATACGGCGTGTGCAAGCCGGACGTGATCGCGCCCGCGCTTTGGCTGGCTGCGCCCATGTTGCCTAAAACCTCCACGCACAACGAAGCGTTGTACCTGTGGCGACTGGAAGGCTTATCGGACACCGAGCTGGAGAGGCAACTCGGCTCGCGCGAGGCCGAGCGCCGTTTCAGCAAGAAGACGCTCAGTCTCAGCCTGCCGGAGATTCGCGCCGTCATCCGCGACCGCCTCAGCAAACAGAAATTCATTCACCCGCACTACCAGCACGTGGACGGCACCTCGATGGCCGCGCCGATTGTGTCCGCCATCGTGGCGCAGATGCTGGAGGCTAACCCGACGCTGACGCCGACGCAGGTGAAGGCGCTGCTCACCGCCACCGCCGAGCCCCTGCCCGAGACGCCCGCCGAGAAACAGGGCCACGGCCTGGTGAACGGCGCGCGCGCGGTAGCTGCCGCGTTGCGCCTCGCCGCTACCCACGATCCAACGCCGGCCTCACCGCAGCGCACGGTGACCTTCCACTACTATGATCGGGACGCGCGCCAGGTGGCGATCGTCGGCTCGTTCAACAACTGGCTGCCTTACGGCTACGAGATGCAGGAAGTGGCGCCGGGCGTGTGGCGACTGACCGTGCCGGCCTTCGAGCGCGGCCTGCACGCCTACAAGCTCCTGATTGACCGTACGCACTGGATCGCCGACCCTGAGAACCCGGCGCGGGTGGAGGATGGGCAAGGCGCGTTCTACTCCGTGATCGAAATAACGTAATGGCCGCTGACGGGTCGCCGTCGGCAGCCACCCATCGGGAGGCCATGATGAACCGCGAATACCACTGCTGGTACAGCCCCAACCTCAACCGACAGATGGAGTTGCTCCTCTTCGGGCATGGTGGCGCGCGGATGCTCGTCTTCCCCACCTCGCTGGGCAAGTTCTACGAGTGGGAGGACCGCGGCATGATCGAGGCGCTGCGCGATCACCTCGAACACGGCTGGCTCCAGATGTTGTGCGTAGATAGCGTGGACGCCGAAAGCTGGTATGCGCGCTGGGCGCATCCCGGCGGACGGGCCTGGCGACACACGCAGTACGAGGATTACCTGCTCTACGAAGCCTTGCCGCTGCTCTATTCCAAGAACCCAACCCCTTATCTGATCGTGGCCGGCGCGAGCTTCGGCGCGTACCATGCCATGAACTTCGGCCTGCGCCACCCGGACATCACCAACCGCATCATCGCGCTCAGCGGCCTGTACGACATCAGCAACTGGACGGACGGCTACGTCAACGACACGGTGTACTTCAACAACCCCGCCCTGTACATTCCGCGCGAGCACGACCCGGCCCGTATCCGCCAATTGCAGCGGCTGGACATCATCATGGCGCTGGGCCGCGACGACCCGAACATTGACCACAACCGCTGGTTCAGTGGCCAGTTGTGGAGCAAAGGCATCGGCAATGCGCTGCGCGAGTGGGACGGCTGGAGCCACGACTGGCCGTACTGGCGGCAGATGATTCGGCGATACGTAGGCGGGCACGACTAAAGCGCGTCAAGGGTACGCGCGCACATAGTTTCCGATCATCGGGACTGACGCTCGGCCCTTCGACACCCGCCACCCGCCCCACCGCGCTCTGAAGGAGCAGCATGGACCGCAAGATTGACGGCTGGCACAGCCCAGCACATGGAGATCGTCACCTACGGGCACTATGGTTTCCCCTTGTTGCTGTTCCCCACCGCCGCCGCCGACTTTCTGGAGTATGAGCGCTTCCATCTGATCGAGTCCATCCGTGGCTCCATCGAGGCGGGCAAGGTCAAAGTCTTTTCGATCAACAGCATCAACCACGAGGCCTGGCTCAACCGCTGGGCCGCGCCGCGCGATCGCGCCGCCCGTCAGCAACAATACAACGCCTACCTGACGGACGAAGTCGTCCCATTCATCTGGAACAGTTGCCGGGGCCGCCTGGGCATCATCACCAGCGGAGCCAGCCTGGGCGCCTACCATGCCGCCGACCAGCTCTTTCGCCGACCGGATCTGTTCGACGGCATGATTGCCATGAGCGGCAACTACAACATCCGCAGCTTCGCCGACGGCTACTACGACGAAAACATCTACTACAACGACCCGCTGGCCTACCTGCCCCAACTGGATGACGACTATTATCTGCCGCTGCTGCGGCAGAAACAGCACATCCACATCGTCTGCGGGCAGGGCGCCTACGAGAACCCCAACGGGTCGCGCGAGCTGGCCGGCATCCTCGCTGCCAAAGGCATCCCGCACGAGCTGGACCTGTGGGGGTTCGACATGCCCCACGACTGGCCCACCTGGCGGCGGATGCCACCGTATTACCTGGCGACGAGGTTTTAAGTTCACCCGAGTTGTCCGGATTAATGGCATAATTCGCCAACCCAGTGCAGTCACAACCCAACAGCCAGGAGACTTCTTATGCTGAAAATCGGCGTCATCGTAGGCCGCGAATGGTCATGGCCGCCCGCCTTTATCGAGGAAGTCAACCGGCGCAACCAGGGCGTGATTGCCGAGTATGTCAAGCTAGGCGGGACGCAGATGAACGAGCCCTGCGAGTACGCCGTATTGGTGGACCGCATCTCGCACGAGGTGCCCTACTATCGCTCCTACCTCAAGAATGCGGTGCTGCAGGGGGCACACGTCATCAACAACCCCTTCATGTGGACGGCAGATGATAAATTCTTCGGCGCCTCGCTTGTCACCAAGCTCGGCATCGCCAGTCCGCGCACCGTTGCCCTGCCCAACAAGGATTACGTCCCCGGCATCGTCCACAGTGAAAGCCTGCGCAATCTGCAATATCCCCTCGACTGGGAGGGCCTAGTGCGCAGCGTCGGCGGCTTCCCCGTCATCCTCAAGGACGCGCACGGCGGCGGCTGGAAGCAGGTGCACGTCTGCCGCTCCATGGGCGACCTGTGGAACTCCTACAACCAGTCTGGCCTGCTGACCATGATCCTGCAGGAATTCATCCAGTGGGACGACTACATCCGCTGTATGTGCCTGGGCCAATCGGAGATCTTCGTTCGCAAGTACGATCCGGACACACGCCAGTATCTTCAGCCCGACCTCACGCCGCAGCTGTATGACCGGATCGTGGACGAAAGCCGCCGCATCGTCCAGGCCCTCGGCTATGACATGAACACCATCGAGTGGGCCATTCGCGGCGACACGCCCTACGCCATTGACTTTATGAACCCCGCGCCGGATATGGATGTGAACTCCACCGGCTACGACTACCACCGCTGGTGCGTCGAGAAGATGGCCGATCTGTGCCTCCGGCTGGCGCAGGAGCCGCGGCCACAGGTACGAGAACTGAAGTGGTCGGCAATGTTCAACGCGTGACGCGCACGGCGGAGCGCGCCGTGTGTTCCGGACAAGCGACAGGAGGCGCAGCCTCATGGACGAAATTCGCGAAGCCATTGACGACTACCACAACCTGCTCGATCCGCAAACGGCGGCGGACACGCACGCGCAGCTCACCGAACAACAGCAGAAGCGCGGCCTGTACTTCGGTGACCGGCCGTTGTGCACCGTGCTGCGCCCACGCTTCCTGACCACGCGCGAGTATCGCCGCCTGCAAACGGCGATCCGGACGATCATGCCGGCTTTTGCCAAGATACACCGGGCGGCGCTGGCCGACGCCGATTTCCGCTACCAGTTCCGCCTCAGCGAGTGGGAGGAAGAGCTGGTGCACACCGATCCCGGCTTCGCCGCCTCCAGCCCGACGGCGCGCATGGATACCTTCTTCGACGAGGCCGACGCGCTCTGGCTGACCGAGTACAACGCCGAGACCCCGGCCGCCGTCGCCTACAACGACGTGCTCAGCGACGTGTTCTTCGCCCTGCCGGTGATGCGCGAGTTCGAGAAGACGTACGAGGTGCGCCCCCTGCCCGGCCGTCACCACGTGCTGCACGCCCTGCTGGATTGCTACCGCCAGTGGGGCGGCACCGACAAACCGCGTCTCGCCATCCTCGACTGGCACGAAGTGCCGACGTACAGCGAGTTCGTCCTCTTCCGCAATTACTTCAACGAGCACGGCTACGACTGCGTCATCGCCGACCCGCGCGACGTGACCTATGATAACGGCAAGCTGTACGCCGGCGGCTTCCCCATCAACCTGATCTACAAGCGCGTGCTGCTCAGCGAGCTGGTGGCGCGCGGCGGGCTGGAGCATCCCGTTATCCGTGCCGTGCGCGAGCGGGCCGTGTGTCTGGTCAACCCGTTCGTCTGCAAAGTGCTCCACAAGAAAGCCAGCCTGGCGGTGCTCAGCGATGAGGCCAACGCGCACTTGTTCACCGCCGCCGAGCGCGCCGCCATCGAGCGCCACATCCCCTGGACGCGCCTGGTCACCGAACGCCGGACGGGGTACCGGGGCCAGACCATAGACCTGCTGCCGTTCCTCTCCCAAAACAAAAACGATTTCGTGATCAAGCCCAACGACGAGTATGGCGGCAAGGGCATCGTGCTGGGTTGGGAAGTGGACCAGACACAGTGGGACGCCGCGCTGCGCCTGGCCCTGGCCGACCCCAGCATCGTGCAGCAACGCGTACCGTTGCCCAAATTCCCCTACGCCAGCTACGTGGACGGACGTGTAGAGATTTACGATCGGATGCTGGATACCAACCCCTATATCTGGTACGGCGCGTACGTGTGCGGCTGCCTCACCCGGCTCTCCACCGCCTCGCTGCTCAACGTCACCGCCGGCGGCGGCTCGACCGTGCCGACCTTCGTCGTGGATAAGCGGCTCTGACACACGATCGCCCTTAGGAGGCCTTATGCTCTATCGCCCCTCGCTCAGCATCGGGATCGAAGAAGAGTACCAGATCGTTGATCCGGAAACACGCGAACTGAGGTCGTACATCACCGAGATGCTGGCCGAGGGCAAGATGGTGCTGGCCGAGCAGATCAAGGCCGAACTGCACCAGTCCATCGTCGAGGTCGGCACAAAAGTGTGCCGGACGCCTGCCGAGGCGCGCGATGAGCTCATCCGGCTGCGGCGCGGCGTGATGGAGCTGGCGGCGCGCAAGGGCCTGAAGATCGCCGCCGCCGGTACGCACCCGTTCTCGAACTGGATGGAGCAGCCCATCACACCTTTCGACCGCTACGCCGGCGTGAAGCAGGACATGCAGATGCTGGCCCAACAGTTGCTGATCTTCGGCACGCACATCCACATCGGCATCGAAGACCCGGAGTTCATGATTGACGCACTGAATGTGGTGCGTTACCTGCTGCCGCACGTGCTGTGCCTCTCGACCAGCTCGCCGTTCTGGGTCGGGCAGGACACGGGCCTGAAGAGCTACCGCAGCATCATCTTCCGCAACTTCCCGCGCACCGGCATCCCGCCCATCCTCAGTTCGCGGGCCGAGTTCGAGCAGCTCAAGGCCTCGCTGGTGCGCACCGGCTGTATCCCCGACGGCACCAAGATCTGGTGGGATGCGCGCCCCAACCACAACTACCCCACCCTGGAGTTCCGCATCTGCGACGTGTTCACGCGCGTGGACGAAGCCATCTGCGTCGCCGCCATCTTCCAGGCGCTGATCTACAAGATGTGGAAGCTGCGCTCGGACAACATGACCTTCCGCGTCTACCCGAGCGCGCTGATTGACGAGAACAAGTGGCGGGCCGTGCGTTACGGGCTGGACGGCAACCTGATTGACTGGGGCAAGCAGGAGCAAAAACCGGCACGCGCGCTGATCCGCGAGATGATCGAGTGGTTCATCGGCGACGTGATGGACGAGCTGGGCAGCCGGCGCGAGATCGAATACGCTTACCGCATCCTGGAGGAGGGCACCAGCGCCGACCGACAGCTCGCCACCTTCAAGCGCACCGGCAGCCTGCGCGCGGTAGTGGATCAGTTGATTCGGGAGACGGAAGAAGGCGTCCTCTAGCGGGGTGATAGGGTAACGGGATGAGTGAGCGACTTTCACACCCGCCACCTTCCCCACCCGATCAACCCGACTCGGCTATGTCTAATGCTCAAGCTCCGCTCACCTTTCTCTGCCTGGCCAGCTTCGTCAAGGGCGGACCGTTTCTGCAAGCGCTCAAGCAGGAGGGCCACCGCGTCATCCTGCTCACCCGCGAGCGGTACGCCGACGACGAGGGCTGGCCGCGTGAGAGCATTGATCACCTCGTTACGGCGCCGGATTTGTCAAAGCAGCCGGACATCACGTATGCGGTGAGCTACATGACGCGCGGCTGGAAGATTGACGCGCTGGAAGCCCTGGACGATTTCGATGTGGAGACCGCCGCCGACCTGCGCGAGCATCTGCGCCTGCCCGGGCTGGGCAGCTCGCTGGCGCGCCACTTCCGCGACAAGCTGGCGATGCGCACCGTCGCTCAGGCGCAGGGCGTGCACGTGCCGGCCTTCACGCGCGTCTTCAATTACGACGATCTGCGCGACTTCATGGCGCGCACGCCGCCGCCCTGGCTGCTCAAGCCGCGCTCGCAGGCCAGCAGCATGGGCATCCGGCGCCTGCATAATTCTGAGCAGTTCTGGCGCACGCTGGACGAGCTGGGCGACCAGCAATCGTTTTACGTGCTGGAACAATACCTGCCCGGCGAGGTCTTCCACGTGGACTCGCTGGTGAAGGACGGCGAGGTCATCTTCGCCGCCGCCAGCGGTTACGCGCGCCCCCCGCTCAACGTGTACCAGGATGGCGGCGTGTTCGTCACCCGCACGCTCGATCGGCGGGCGGCGTTGACGCAGGAGTTGTTGGCCGCCAACCAGCAGGTGATCCGCGCCCTGGGCCTGCCGCACGGGGCTACCCACTGCGAGTTCCTCAAAGCGAACGCCGACGGGCAGTTGTACTTTCTGGAGTGCGCGGCGCGCGTCGGCGGCGCCAACATCGCCGAGGTGGTGGAGCACGCCACCGGAGTCAACCTGTGGCGCGAGTGGGCGCGGATCGAAGCCGCGCATCTGCGGTGCGAGCGCTATACGCTGCCGCCCGTGCGTGACGACTACGCCGGCATCGTGCTCTGCCTGGCGCGGCAGGAGTGGCCGGACACGTCGGGCTTCGCCGATCCGGAGATCGTATATCGCCTTCACAAGGCCTGGCACGCCGGCCTGATCGTCGCTTCGCCCAGCGCCGCCCGCGTACAGTCGCTTACCGAGGCTTACGCCGAGCGTTTCAGCCGCGAGTTCCTGGCCGTCGCTCCGCCAAAGGGGTCGGTCAGGCAAATGATGTAGCGGGCGAGCAGAAAAAAGCGCGGCTCGGCAGAGTCGCCTTCCTGGGGTTGGCCGCCTACTTCCCGTTCCGGTTCAGACCAAACCGGGGCGGCACACTGATCCTAACCCTATCGCTGGTCGTCATCGGCTTGCTCTTTCTGGCGAACGGGCGCTACCGCTCACGGTGAGCGGCATGACTAATCTGCTGCCTGGGTCAACCAGCGATACTCGCCAAAGGCCTGGAGCGCCTCCAGGGACTGATGCCGAAAATACGTGTTGTACAACTCCGCGTAGTGCCCGCCCGCCCGCATCAACTGCGCATGGTTGCCTTCTTCGATGATCTGCCCTTTGCGCAGCACCACAATTCGGTCGGCGCTCTTCACGGTTGAGAGCCGATGGGCGATGATGATGGCGGTGCTTTGCCGGAGGATCAGGTCGAGCGCCTGCTGAATCTGCGCCTCGGTGAACGGGTCCACGCTGGCCGTGGCCTCATCCAGGATGAAGATGGCCGGGCGCTGCACCAGCACGCGCATCAACGCCACGAGCTGCCGTTGCCCCAGGGAAAGCTTCGCCCCGCGCTGGCCGACGTCTGTCTGCAAGCCGCCCGGCAACGTCTCCAGCCACTCGCCACCGCCCACCTGCCGCGCCAGTCGTTCGATCTCCGCTTCTCCAATCTCCGGCCTCGCATACCGAATGTTGTCCAGCACCGTGCCCGTGAACAGGAACGGCAATTGCGAAACGATGCCCAACTGCCGGCGATAGGCGCGCAGGTCAAAGGCCCGGATGTCGTGGCCGTCAATCAACAACCGCCCGCTCTGGAACTCGTAGAAGCGCGCGATCAGCTTGGCAATCGAGCTTTTGCCCGCGCCGGTGTGGCCCACCAGCGCAATCGTCTCGCCGGGCCGAATGTGCAGGCTGAAGTCCGTCAACACCGTCTCCTTGCTTGAGTAATGGAAGTTCAGACGGTCGAACTCGATCTCGCCGCGCAGCGGCGGCGGCGGCAGCGACGCAACCTGCTTGACCTTCGGCTCGGCGTCCATCAGCGCGAAGACACGCTCGGCCGCGCTCAGGCCGGCCTGCACCTGCGCCCAGAACGAGGCCACGTTGAGGAACGGGAAATAGAAGCGCTCAACCGCCTGGATGAAGAGGTACCACGCGCCCGCCGTGAGCACGCCGGCAGCCACGGCCTGCCCGCCCAGGTACACGAGGAGGGCCGTGGAGATGCCGGCCACCACCCACAAAGTCGGGAAGACGGCGGAGAGCACGAAGCCGCGCCGGAGGTTGAGGCGGTATGACTGCTGATTGACCAGGCGGAATTCGTCATAGACGTTGGCCTCCTGCCGGAAGTTCTTGGCGACGGCAATGCCGGAGACCGTCTCCTGGATCGCGGCGTTGACGTTGGCCATGGCCCGCGTGCCCTGTCGGGTGACATAGCGCGCCAGGCGGCGATAGCCGGCGGCGATCAGAATGACGGGCAGCGTCGAGAGCCAGAGGACAATCGTCAGCGGCCAGTTGGTCTGCCACAGGATAGCGGTGAGAATGAAGACGGCCAGGAACTGGCTGAACGTGTCCGCCACCAGCACGGTGACGTTGGCGAATTCCTGTGTATCCGAAGTAATGCGGCTGACGATGCGGCCCGAGCTGTACTCGTCGTAGAAGCTCAAATCATGCGCGATGGCGGCACGGAAGGCGTCGCGGCGCAGCCCGCCGATCACGTCGCCGGTGATGCGCGCGACCGTGCGGCGCTGGAGATAGTTGATCAGGAAGAAGGCGCTGTTCGTGAACAGCACCGCGCCGAAGAGCAGCAGGATGACGGGGAGGCCCGGCACAGCCGCCTGTGGCGAGGCGATCACGTTCACCGCCTGCGCGATGATCACCGGCAGGGCGGCGTCCAGCCCGGCCATCGCCAGGAAAGTGAAAGCCACCGTGGCGACGGCGCGTCGGTGGGGGGCGAAGTAAAGGGCCATCCGTCGCACCAGCGTCAGGTCGCTGTACTGGCGGTCGTATTTTTCGGCGTCGAGGCCTTCGAAGAAAGACATGCGTCAATGCTCAGCACACGATGTGCAGTTCAAAAACCATGCCGTCAGCATCGTGTACGGCGCCGTCATAATCGCCCCCCTTCATAGCGCGCAAAGATCCGGCGATACGCTTCGCTGGTCTGCATGAGTTCGTCGTGGGAGCCGCAGGCGGCCAGACGGCCGAGCTTGAGCACCAGGATTTGATCTGCCCAGCGGATCTGCGAGAGGCGGTGGGTGATGAGGAAGGTAGTGCGGCCCGCGGCGGCGCGGAAGATGGCGCGCTGAATCTGGTCCTCGGTAGCGCTGTCAATGGCGCTGGTCGAGTCGTCCAGGATCAGGATGCGCGGGTTAGTGAGGAAGGCGCGGGCCAGCGCCAGGCGTTGCCGTTGCCCGCCGGAGAGCGTCACCCCGCGCTCGCCGATCACCGTCTGATAGCCGTGTTCGAACGAGGTGATGAAGTCGTGCGCCTGGGCGGCGCGGGCGGCCTGCTCGATCTCTGCCGGGGTCGCCTCCGGCTTTCCGAAGGCGATGTTCTCGGCGATAGTGCGCGAGAAGAGGAAAATGTCCTGCTCGATGATGCTGATCTGCTGGCGCAGCGCCTCCAGGTTCCAATCGCGCACATCCACACCGTCCACGCATACGCGGCCGCCAGTCACATCGTAGGTGCGGTTGATCAGCCGGATCAGGCTGGTCTTGCCCGCGCCCGTCTGCCCGACGACCGCCACCGTCTGGCCGGGCTGGACGCTGAAGGTCAGATCGGTCAATGTCGCCTGGTGGCCGGGATAGGCAAAGGACACCGCCTCGAAAGTCACCGCGCCGCGGATGGTCTCGGCGTGGCCGGCCGGGTTGTGGTCCAGCTCGGTCTCGGTGTTGATCAGCTCGAGGATACGCCGCCCGCTGGCCAGGCCGGACGAAATCTGCGAAAAGGCCGTCAGCGAGATGAACGTCGGGAAGCCGAACAATAGCAGCAGGAAGTTGTACGAGACGACCTGCCCGCTGTTGATCTGCCCGGCCTGGAACAGCAGCAGCGAGTGCAGCAGGCCGAAGGCAATGGCCAGGCCGAGGAAGAGGAACGGCAGGTAGCGCGCTTCGATCTGCCCCTGGCGGATGTAGGCGTCGCGCCAGGCGCGCACGTCGCCCGCGAAGCGTTCTACCGCCTGCGGCTCGCGCGCCGCGCCCTTCACCGTCTCCACGCCCTCCAGCGCCTCCTCCAGGCCGGCGTTCAGCCGGCCGAAGTTGGCGCGCACCCGCTCGGTGACCGGATTCAGCTCGCCCAGGTAGCGGCGGATCGCCAGCACGAAGCTGACGACGAAGGCCAGCGGCACGACGATCAGTTGCGGGTGGATGGTCGGCGCGAGGCAGATCGGCATCAGCAAAAAGTTCGAGGAGCCGACGACGAGGTTGAGGCCCGGGTTGAACATTAGGTTCAACTCGCGCACATCATTCGTGGCGCGGGCCATGATCTCGCCGACGGGCCGCAGCATGTGGAAGGTCATGCTCTTACCGAGCAGGCTGGCGTACAGCTCGGCGCGGGCGTCGCGCTCCAGCCGCTGGCCGATGAGCTCGGCGCTGAAGTTGCGGCCCAACTGCCAGACCGCGCGGATGGCCTGCGAGGCGGAGATGCCGACCGCCGCCCAAAACAAGGCCTGGAAATCCGGGCTGGGTGCAGCGATGAGGTTGAATGCGATGCCCACTAACGTGGGGATGGCGGCGGCCAGCGCGGCGTTGACGAGCGCGCCGGAGAAGAAGGTGACCAGCGCCCACTTGTGCCGCAGCGCATGTGAACGCACCCAGGCCACGGGCGAACGCCGGTCGCCGGGAAGGACATCGGAAACGGAGAATTCGGAGACAGCCATGTGATCAAAACACAGAAGTGAGTAGCCAGTCGCCAGAAGAGAAAGCGCCTTCTGGGACTGGCTACTGGCGACTGGCGACTGACGATTGAGCTACACCAGACTCACAAAGTAGCGATGAAAGCGGTCGTCGCGCGTCAGCTCGGGATGAAAGGAGGTAGCCAGCAGATGACCCTGCTGCGCGGCAACGATGCGGCCATCCGGCAAGGTCGCCAGCACCTGCACGCCGGGGCCGACGCGCTCGATGAGCGGCGCCCGAATGAAGATGGCATGGTAAGTCGTGCCTCCGTCGCCGGCGCTGGACAAAGCGGGCACTTCCAGGTCGGTTTCGAAACTGTTGATTTGCCGCCCAAAGGCATTGCGCGTCACGGTAATATCCATCAGGCCAAGCAGGGGCTGGTCGCAGTGCGCGTCTTTAGAGAGGAATATGGCGCCGGCGCAGGTGCCCCATACCGGCTGTGTACGTGCGAAGTCGCGCAGCGGCTCCATCAACCCGTACCACGTGGCCAGCTTGCCGATGGTGGTGGACTCGCCGCCGGGGATGATCAGGCCGCTCAACCCCTCCAGGTCGCGCGGCAGGCGCACCTCCACGCCTTCCTGTCCCAGACGCCGCAGCATCGCAAGATGCTCGGCGAAGTCGCCCTGCAGAGCCAGGACACCAATCTTCATAAACACAAGACCGCCGACCGCAGACCGATGACCGCGGTCGGCGGTCTGCCGTCATTTGTCGCGTTCACCAGCCGCGCACCGCCAGCTGCTCGCTCTCCGGCAGGCTGGCCGCCGTGCGGCCCACCATCGGCTCGCCCAGGTTGCGGCTCACCTCGGCGATGATCTTGGCGTCGCGATAGTGGGTGGTGGCCTGCACGATAGCGCGGGCGCGCTTGGCCGGATCGCCGCTCTTGAAGATGCCGCTGCCGACGAACACCCCGTCCACGCCGAGCTGCATCATCAGCGCCGCGTCCGCCGGGGTGGCGATGCCGCCGGCCGCGAAGTTGACCACCGGCAGGCGCCCCAGCTCTTTCGTCTCCCTCACCAACTCGTAGGGCGCGCCGATCTCTTTGCTGTAGGTGAACAGCTCCTCGTCGGCCATGGTCTGCAGGCGGCGGATCTCGCCCAGCACGGCGCGCGCGTGGCGCACGGCCTCGACCACGTCGCCGGTGCCGGCCTCGCCTTTGGTGCGGATCATGGCCGCGCCCTCGGCGATGCGGCGCAGGGCCTCGCCCAGGTTGCGGCAGCCGCAGACGAAGGGCACGGTGAAGGCGTGCTTGTTGACGTGATGCTCCTCGTCGGCGGGCGTGAGCACTTCGGATTCGTCAATATAATCCACGCCCAGCGCCTCCAGCACCTGCGCCTCCACGAAGTGGCCGATGCGGCACTTGGCCATAACAGGAATGCTCACCGCGTCCATGATGCGCAGGATGATCTCCGGGTCGCTCATGCGCGCCACGCCGCCCGCTACGCGGATGTCGGCGGGGACACGTTCCAGCGCCATCACCGCGCAGGCGCCCGCGTCTTCAGCAATGCGGGCCTGTTCGGGCGTCACCACGTCCATGATCACGCCGCCTTTGAGCATCTGCGCCAGGCCGCGTTTTTGCGCTACCGTGCCGGAAATTCTGGCATGTGTTCCATTTTGCGCTTCCATCGTTGCCTCCGATCTTCCGTTGAGATTCTACCACTGGGAAGAAGGCCGCCGAGACGGAGGGTTTCGGTTAGCGCCCATCCGGGTCATCGGGGAAGATGATGACTTCTTTGCCGGCCAGCTTGTCCTGGATGCGGTTGACGACGATATCCAGGTGCTTGGGCTTGTGGACAAAATCCAGGTCGTGCGTGCGCAGGGTGAGGACCGGGCACAGGTCGAAGACGCGCAGCCACTCTTCGTAAAATGACTCGAGCAAGGCCAGGTACTCGGCGGTGATGCCGCTCTCGATGCCGCGCCCGCGGTTGCGGATGCGCTCCAGCAGCACCGGCGTCGGCGCATGCAGGTAGAGGAGCAGGTCGGGCCGGGGCAGAGCGTTCACCACCAGATCAAACACAGCGCGATAGGCGGCGTAATCACGCTCGGTCAAGTTGCCGAGATGATGCAGCGCGCGGGCAAAGATGTGGGCGTCTTCATAAATGCTGCGGTCGGCGATGGCCGAGCGCGGGTCGCGGGCCAGCTCGAGGTGCTGCTGCGCGCGGTGGCCGAGGAAGAAGACCTGCAGGTGAAACGACCAGCGCCGCATGTCGGCGTAGAACTCGGCCAGGTACGGATTGTCGGCCACCGACTCGAAGGCGGCCCGCCAGCCCAACCGTGCGCCGAGGCGCTCGGCCAGCGAGGTCTTGCCGGCCCCGATGTTGCCGGCGATGAGGACAAGATGTTTGGTCACTCGTACTTTAGCGCCAGCACCGGCACCAGGGTCGCCGCGCGCAGGGCCGGGTACAGGCCGGAGAGCAGGCCGACCAGTGTGGCGAAGACCAGCGAGCCGACAATCAGCCAGAGGGGAGTCTCCACCGCCAGCACGGTCGGGCCGAAGAAGCCCGGCCCCTGACCGCTCTGGCTGGCCAGGTTGACCAGCGACAGCACGCCGACCACCTGACTGGCGACCCAGCCAAAGATTACGCCGCCCAGGCCGCCGAGAAAGCCGATGCCGGCCGCCTCGCCGAGGAAGACGCTAAGCACGTCGCGGTTGGTCGCGCCGACCGCCTTCATCAGGCCGATCTCCCGCGTGCGTTCGAGGATCGCCATCGTCATGGTGTTGGCGATGCCGATTGCGGCCACCAGCAGCGAGATCGCGCCCACGCCGCCGAAAATCACCTGCTGAGTCAGATAATATTCGTTGATCGGTTCCAGGAACTGCTGGAAGGTGCTGGCCTCATAGCCCAGCTCCACGATCCGGTCGCGCAGGTCGAGCACCTGATTGGCCTCCTCGGCCTTGACCACCAGCATCTGGTAGCCGTCTTTGTTACGATTGATGCGGCGGTTCTGCGCCCAACTGTTCAGGGCCGTGGCGTCCTCGAGGGAGAGGTAGACGCTCCAGTCGGACTCCTGGCCGCTCAGACGCGTGATGCCGGCTACGCGCAGCGGAATGTTGCGGCGGATCTCCTGGCCGTCCTGAGACCATTTGATGACGACCAGCGTCAACTGCTTGTCGAGCAGATCAGGCGGCGGCGGTGGCTCACGGCCCGGCCGTTGCTTGGGATCGTAAAAGCCGGTCTGCGCGACCTGAGCACCGATGATGAGGGTCCCTTTTTCCAGCCGGCTGGTGCCCTGCTCTACCTCGACGCCCATCTTCGCCAGGTCGTCGGTGCCCACACCCATCAGGCCCGCGCCGGCTTCCAGGCGGCCGGCGCGCAGGATCGTCGCCGCCTGGACAAAGTCGCGCGGGATGACATCCTTGACTCCCGGCAGAGCTTTGATGGCGTCAATGGTTCGATCCGTGATGGGCACGGGCGTAGGCATAGCGCCCGGCCCAATCTCGACCCTCATCACACCCCCAACCGGGACTTCGCCGAAGTCATACTTGGGCGAGACATCAATCCGCGTCAGGTCGGCGATGCCGAAGAGCTGGGTTGCGCCGCGCTGCAGGCCGATGCCCAACGACACCAGCACCACCACGGAGGCGGTGCCGATGAGGACGCCGATGGCCGTCAGGGCCACGCGTGCCTTGCGCCGGCCGAGGTTGTCCACAATCAGGGCGAACAAATCCAGGATATGCACGGCTCACATCTCCTCTGATCCGCTCAATTTGCCGGTCCGGCCTCAGCCGCCCTTGCCGGGTTGGATGACCGGTCCCGGCGCCGGCAACTCCACCGGCGGCGCCCCCGGCCCGGGTTGCGGCCGGCCGCTGCCCAGCCCGAACAGGCCGCGCAGGAAACGCACGATCATGTCCCACAGCGTCTCCGGCTGCTCGATCGGGATTTCACCGCTGGGGAACTCCCCGCCCGGCCCGCCCGGCTCCACGGGTAGGCCCTCCAGCACTTCCACCGGCAGCACGGCGGTGATCTTCTGCGGTTGGTTGAAATCGTCAGTATAGTCAATCGTCACCGTCAGCTCCAGCGGGCCGGGCGCATCCGGGATGACGATAGCATCGAGTGGGAACGTGCCGCCCGGGTCCAGCGCGCCGATCAGCAGAACGTTATTGCTGAACTGGCCGCCGGCGGCTGCGCTCACCCGCATGTTGCCGAGCACCGCCGTGTTGCGGCCCAGGTTGACCACCTGCACCGGCAGCGTGTTCGGCTGGCCGGCGAAGAGCGGCCCGACCTCGCGATAAAACGAGATCTCCAACTGCGGGATCTGGAAGACCAGCACGGTGATGACCTGGTTGTCAATGTAGGTGCGCCCCCCCTCATCCGTGTGGACGAAGGAGAGTTTGAGGGGATATGCGCCGGCCTTGGTGGCCGCATTGACGATGAGTTTTTGGCGGGCGGTGAGCGTGCGCGTCGCCTCCAGATCGCCGAGTGATTGCACGTTGGATGAACCAACCGGCGCAAAATCGGTGAAGGAGCCGCTGTCCCCGCCAATACCGCCCGGGCCGGGCGTGCCCGTATCCGACGGCAGCGATCCGCCGCCCACGATCAGCGTGATGCGCTTGGCCGTAACGTTGCCCACGTTTTGCACGTCCAGCTCGAGCTCGAACTGGAAGCCGGGCTGAAGTTTGTCCGGCGTCGTGCGGTAGGCGCCGACCACCAGTTGTGGCCGCAGCAAGGGCCGCGCCGTGGGCGTTGCGGTAGGCCGAGCCGTGCCTGCCGCCGGGATCACCACCGGGAAAGTCAGCGTGAACGAGTCTGAGTAGTTCGTACCGCCGGCCGTGGTGTACGTGACCTTGACCTCGAGCGAGGCGACGCGCTTTTCGGCTACGGCGCGTGTGGCATACAACGGCTGGAAGAAGCGGTTGGTCTGCCCTGGCGCCAGGCTGCCCAGGGCGCGCACGCCGCCCGTCACGCGCGGCAGGAAGTCGCCCTCGACGAACTCGGCCACGATGTTGGTGGCCGTCTCGCCGCCGGCGTTCTGCACTGTCATCTCGAAATCGTAATCGGCGCCGGGCTGGATCGCAGGTGAACTGGCGCCGTAGGAGACGACGATGAGCTGCGGGCGCACGAACGCGGTGGGCTGCGGCGTGGAGGTCGGGCCGGTGATGGTCAGGGCGGTCGCCGCCGTCGCGGATTCGCCGCCGGGGTTGATGACGCGCAGCGTGTACGCGCCCGCCGGCAACCCCGCCGGGACGACGGCGGTCAGCGTTCCCGTCGTCACCTCGGTAGTGGAGAGCAAGCCGTAGCCGTCCAGCGCCACCTGCGCGCCGGAGAAAATGCCCGAGCCGGTGACGAAGATGGTGCTCGCAAGTGAATTGGAGACCGACGTGGGTTGGAAGGTGATGGCGCTCGGCGGCTGGGCCAGGGCAGGACGCGGCAACGTCGCAACGCCTGCGCTCACAATGACGACCAGCAAGAAGACGCGGCGTATCATGACAACCATAGCAAAACTCCAGAAAGGCCGACGCGCCCCGGCTGCTTACGACTCCGCCAGCGCGAGCGTGGCGCGCATCTCGTATTCCTCCGCGCTGACGATCCTGCCGTCCAGGAGGCGGATGATGTCGCTGGCAAAGCGCGTCAGGCGCGGGTCGTGCGTCACCAACAACACCGTGCGGCCCTGCTTGTGCAAATCGGCGAGCAGTTGCAGCACCAGCGCGCCCGATTGCGAATCCAGATTGCCGGTCGGCTCGTCGGCCAGGATCAGGTGCGGGTCATTCACCAGGGCGCGGGCGATGGCGACGCGCTGCTGCTGGCCGCCGGACAGTTCCGTCGGACGATGGTAAGCGCGATCTGCCAGCCCCACCAGGCGGAGCAGCTCAAAGGCCCGCTCGCGACGATGGGCGATGCTGGCGCGCCGGAAGCGCATCGGAAACATCACGTTTTCCAGCGCCGTCATGCTGGGGATCAGGTTGAACGACTGGAAAACAAAGCCGACGGTACGGCGCCGATACTGCGCCAGCTGATTTTCATCTAGGTCTTCCAGGACGGCGCCTGCGACTTCGATCCGGCCTGCGGTCGGCCGATCCAGCCCGCCGATCAGATAGAGCAGTGTGCTCTTGCCGGAACCGGACGGGCCGATGACGGCCGAGAAGGCGTTGCGCGGGATCTCGAGATCCACACCCGCCAGGGCATGGACGATCTCGCGGCCCATACTGAAACTTTTGCGCAGGCCGCTGATGCGGATGAAGGGCTGGGACATGGGCGCTCAGAACGGCCGTATGCCGAAAATTGTGTAATTCGGCCTGTAGGCGCGGGTCTGAGAGCCGCGCCTACGAAATTACACACAAATCGGCAAACCGCCCTCAGAACAACGTGCGCAGGATGCTCAAGCCGCTGAACTGCAACAACCCGTAGCCCGCCAGCGCCTGCAGGGTGATCAGGATCAGCGTCGTCACCACCACGCCGCCGATCACTTTGCCCACGGACAGGCCGGAGGCCAGGCGTGCGCCCAGAACGGCAAGCAGGAGGTACCAGATCAGGTAAATGTCCACGTAAATCAGCAGCTCGCGCAGGAAGGCGCTTAACGGCGTCCCGTCGCTAGGGGCGAAGCCGGACAGGCCGGGGCCGTTGACCAGCGATTGAGTGAACAGCGCAAACCCGGCCAGCACCAGGCCGCGCACCGCGAAGGGCAGCATCGCCCAGGCCACGACGTTGAGGGTATTGCGCGTGGGGCTGCGCCCGCCGAGCACCGTCAGCGCCAGATGCAGCAGGGCGGAGAGCAGCAACCAGCCGACCCAGAGGCCCATCACGGCAATGAAGGCCGGCAAGGCGTAGATGAAGATCGGCCCCTGCGTAGCTTGCTGGGCCTGCATGAACTGCTCCTGCATCTGTGGCGGCCAGTATTGGAAATCCGGCGGGAGCTGGACCTGGCCCAGCGCCGCCTGAGCTTGCCGCACCGTGCCGACCGCGAATACGCGCGCCAGCTCGGTCAGGGTGATGACCAGGAGCGGGGTCAGCCAGGCATCGCCGTCGTAGGGGGCAATACGGCTGAAGGCGGCTCGCGGGCGGCTGAGGGCCAGGAGCAGCCAGTCCAGATGCAAACGCCTGGGGCGTTCTAACGGAGGTGCCGTCGTCTCAGTCATCTTCCAATCCGCTATACTTTGCTGCGATGGCTCGGCCTCCACTCTATCACAGGTTTTTCAACCATGCGATATTGGCGGTCCTGGCCTTGCCCGCGCTCTGGCCCTTCCTGCACGAGGGGTTGCCACGCAGCAACGATCACCTGACCCACGTTTATCGGGCAGTGCAACTGGCGGAGTTGCTGCGGGCCGGCCAGTTGCTGCCACGCTGGGCGCCCGATCTGGTCTTCGGCTACGGCTACCCGATCTTCAACTATTTCCCGTATCTTTCGCATTCGGCGGTCGCCCTCGCGATTCTGGCCGGCGTCAGCGCCTTGACCGCTTACAAGCTCATCTGCGCCCTGGCCCTGGTCGGTTCGGCCTGGAATGCCTATGCCTTGGGGCGCGAATTGTTCGACGAATCTTCCGCCGGCCTGGTGACGGGCGTGGCCTATCTCTACAGCCCATATTTGCTATACGACGCGCACATCCGCGGCTCGGCTCCGGAGTCCCTGGCGCTGGCGCTGCTGCCGCTGGCCCTGCTCCACCTGCGCCGCGCTGCGCACGGCCAATTACGCTCGATGGTCTGGGCCGGGCTGGCGCTGGGCGCCTGCCTCTTCGCCCATCATGGCGTCACGTTGCAGGCCATGCCGTTTGTGATGGCGTATGGTGTATTCTGCGCCTGGCAGTTCAGCAAGCAAGCGGCGGCAAGCAGGACAAAGATCGCCTCACTCGTACTTGTTCCTTCAGCCTTCGTCCTGGCCTTCTTCCTCACCGCCTTCTTCTGGCTGCCGGCGTTGCTGGAGGCGCCGTTCGTGCAGACCGAACGTGGCACGCTCAACGGTGGGATGTTGTACACCAACAACTTCCTCTCGCTGGGCGAGCTGATTGCCTGGCCACGCCTGCCCGTAGATCCCGATCTACTCAACCCGCCGGTCGTGCGCCCGCTGCCGCTGGCCGCCCTGCTCATCGCCGGGCTGGCGCTGAGCCGCGCTACTTCTCACTCCCTACGTCCCACCCTGCTCTTCTTCACCTTCGCCGCTGCGCTCGCCGTACTGTTGCTCCATCCCATCAGCCGCCCGCTGTGGGACAACCTGCCCTTGCTGCGCCTGACGCTATTTCCATGGCGCCTGCTCGGGCCGATCGCGCTCTTCGTCGCCGTGTTGGCCGGGGCGCTCTTCAGCAGACCGCCGACCGCTGTCAGCCGTCCGCCGTCTGCGGTCATGGTTTCGATTGTCATCGGCGTTCTGGTCATCGCCGGCCTGCCCTTCGCCTCACCGCCCTTTGAGCCTGTCCCGCCGTACCCCACCGTGGCAGACATGGCCGCGTTCGAGATACCGCCGGATTTCATCGGCACGACGACGGTGGGCGAGTACCTGCCGCGCGCCGTGCAGCAGCTGCCCGCCGACGCGAGCGCGCGCCGCGACCCGAGCCGGCGTCCGCGCTACGCCGCGCCCGGCGCCACGGTCACTCACAGGCCGCTCTCGCCCACACGCGACTCGTTCACCATCGCCGCCGAGACAGCGATCACTTTCACTTACAACCAGTTCTACTTTCCGGGCTGGCAGGCGACGCTCGACAGCCAGCCGATCGCGCTGCGCATCACCCGGCCGGAAGGTCTGATGGCCCTCGACCTGCCGGCAGGCACGCACACCCTCACCTTCGAGCTGGCCGATACCTGGCCACGCTCAACGGGCAATCTGCTATCGGCCCTGGGCGTGAGCGTCGCCGTCATCGTGTTGGTGACCGGCGGGCGCCGGCACGCAGAGAATAGCGAGCGGCAAAGAGAAGAGAAGCAGACACCCACTTTCTATTTTCTACTATCCACTGTCGCCCTCACGTTCGCCCTCGCCCGCCCCCTGATCTACGACGCCGGCCTGACGCCGCTGCTGCGCCACGGATTGACACCGGAAGGGTTACGGGGCGTCGTCGTCCCCCTCAATCACAACTTTGCCGACGAGCTGACGCTATTGGGCTGGGACGCAAGCCCTGCGCCTCTACCGACGCTCAAGATCGGTGCGGATGACACCTTCACCGTCAGCCTGTACTGGAGGGCGAATCGCCCGCTCGGTGTGCCCTACGGTTTCGACGTGCGGCTGGTGGATGCGCGCGGTTTCATCTGGAGCGAGCGCGAGACGCCGCGCCCGCGCGACTGGCGCTTCACGCCCGGCACCGATCATTGGCCGCCGGATCAGTACGTCCTAGACCCATACCGGGTCACCCCGCTGGCCGGCACGCCGCCCGGCGAATATCTGCTCCAGGTCGAGGTCTTCTCGCGCTACGACTTTCGCAGTTTGGGCAAGCTCCAATTTGGAACGGTGACGATTACCTCGCCCTCACACCGCGCCTGCGAGGGCGCGACCGGCTCTGCCGCGCCCGGACTTCAGTTCGTCGCCTTCAGCCAGGCCCAGGCTGCGCCCGGCGATGACCTCCTGGTGACCAGTTGTTGGCGCGGCACACCACCGCTCTCAACGTTCAACCTGAAGCTCGGCAACCGCCTCCACCTGTCCGGCAACGACCGGATCGTTCCACACACAAAGACCGGGGCGACCGATCTCGAAGCGGTCACGCGCCATCAACTTTCGGTGCGCCTGCCCGCCGATCTGGGCACTGGGCGTTACACCTGGACGCTGCAAGCCGGCACGGAGACTTTCGAGCTGGGCCAACTGGAGGTCAGCGCGCCGGCGCGTGTCTACCTCGCCCCGCCGGTAGGCCGCGCCGTCAGCGCCGATCTCGGCCCGGCCACGCTCTATGGCTTTGATGCGCCTCTCGCTCTGAAACCGGGCGACATTTTTCCGCTCACCCTGGTCTGGCGCGCCGAGGCGCTGTTCGATGCGCCCTATCACGTCTTCGTCCACCTGACGAATGCCGACGGCATCATCATGGCGCAGTCGGACGGAACACCGGCCAACGGCGGGCGACGCACCACCGGCTGGCTGCCGGGCGAGCACATCGCAGATCCCCGACCCCTTGCCTTGCCCGCCGACCTGGCCCCTGGCATATACACGCTCTCCGCCGGCCTCTATCGCCCGGACACCGGCGAGCGCCTGACCACCCCCCACTTCGCCGAGGGCCGGGTGGTGTTGGAACAATTTCAGCTTCCCTGAACCACCAACCACCGCGCAAGTTTCCGCTTGCGCGCGGCGGACGGCCCCGGCACGCACATTTCGGCTGCGCCGATTTGGAGCCTGGGGTTTTTCGCTCTACAATCCCAGCGACATGAGACGCCCGTTTTATCGCCAGAATTGGTTTTTCGAGGGAGTCGCTGCCCTCCTCGCCCTGGGCGGGTTTCTCTTTCTTTTCCAGGCCGAACTGGTTGCCCTGTATGGCGCGCTGAGCAACTGGTACGCGGAGCCGACGCGCGGCGCCGAGGCGCTGTCTGCGCTCACCCGGCCCGTCGCCACACTGGGCATCGTCTTTCTCGCCACGGCCTTCACCTACCTGACCTTTTCCGCCCTGGTCTCGCAATTCGTGCTGCCGGTCAACACACCGGAGGAGCGTCGCCTGGCGTGGGAGCATTTTTATCTGGGCACGTCCGGGCCCGCCATCCTGGTGCGCAACGGGCGGCTGGTGGGCAGCGCCGCTGAAAAGGAGCGGCGCAATATCGCCGCGGGCGTCATCCTGGTGGATAGCGCCAGCGGCGTCGTCCTGCGCACCGATACCGAGTTCAAGCGCGCCTGCGGCCCGGGCGTCGTCTTCACCGAAGAGGGCGAATACATCGCCCAGGATGGCACGCTCGACCTGCGCCAGCAGGAGCGCATCGAGCCGGGCGTCAAAGCCTTCACCCGCGACGGCATCGAAGTCGAAGCCGACCTGCGCGTGGTCTTCCTGCTGGATAGCGGCGAGCGCAACCCACTGCGCGACTGGCACGACCCCAACACGCCGCCCTTCGGCTTCAGCCCGGAAAACGCCTACCGCACCGTCTACGGGCGTGCCTACCGCGACCGTGTTGCCAGCGAATGGGAACGCCTGCCCGGCCTGCTGGCCGCCGATGTCTGGCGCGAGTTGCTGGCCCAGCAAGACCTCGAGCAGCTTTTCAACGACCCCGATCCGAGATTCGCCCTGCTGGAAGACCTGCAATACCAGATCGAGCACCGGCTCACCGGTTGGGCCGAGGGCGGCCAGTCACACGAGTACCAGGTGCTCAGGGAGCGCGGCCTGCGCGTGTTGAGCGTGCGTCTGCTGAACCTCAAACTTCAGCCGGCCGTGGAACAGAAGCGCATCCTGCAATTGCAGGAGCAGTGGCGGGCGCAGGTGAAGAAGGCAGTGGAGGAGCAGCACCCCGACCTGAAGGCGGCGCGCAACGAAGGCCGCCAGCAGGCCGAACTGCACCTGCTGCGCACGACGACCGAGTGGCTGCGCGCACAACTGGCGGAGGGCGCCGCGCCGGGCGCCGCCGAGACCGGCTATCACCTGGTGGAAGGCACGCGGCGCGTGTTGAGCGAATTGGAGTTCAGCACGGAGCGCGAAGAGATGCGCAAGACGCTGGTCGAGATGGAAGTGTGGCTGCGCCAGAACGATGTGAAGGAAACGACGTTCGGAGGCGCGGCATGAAACGGTATCGCGACGCGCGCTCCACGTCACAGCGGGCATGGGACCTGCTGCTGGGCCGCAATCGCACCAGCCCGCTTTTCCGGCTGGTGGCGGTCACGGCGGGGTTCCTGGTGCTGCTGGCGGTGGCCGTTGTGCTGGAATATCCAGCGCCGGATGTGCTCACGGTGCTGCGCCACTGGTTTCTGCCCACCGTTGTTGTCTTCGCCGTGCTCTATGGCGGCGCCCGGCGGCTCAACGACCTCTTCAACCTGGAGGATTCCCCGGAAAGCGCCTTCCGCACGATGGAGTATCTGTGGGGCGCGCTCTTCGGCCTCGTCTACGACGAAATCGAGATCAAGGACGGCGCGCTCGCGCCCCAGAGCAAGAAGAGCCGGGTCAGCGTCTTCGGCGGGCCGGGTCTGCTCAAGATCCACCTGGGCAACGCGGCGCTGTTCGAGCTGGTCAACAACGCTTCCATCATCTACGCCGCCAAGCGCAGCCAGTTCCTGCACGGCTTCGAGCGGCTGCGCGAGGAAGTAATTGATCTGCGCGACCAGATCCGCGAGCTGGGCGATCTGCAGCTTTATACCCGGGACGGTATCCCGGTCACCGCCGTGCAGGCGCAGGTGGCCTTCCGCGTCTTCAGCCACCAGAAGCGCACCGAGCACAATCCCTATCCCTATGACCCGCTCGCCGTGCGGCGGTTGATCTACGGCCAGCTGGCCGGGCCGGGCCATACGACGCGCCCGTGGACGGAGGTGGTGGCCGACCTGGCCCGCGCCGAGATCGCCCATTACATCGGGCGGCACCGGTTCAAGGAACTCATCGCCCAAAAGCAGAAAGGCATGCTGCCGCCGCCGCCCTCCACCGGCAGCCACACTGCCAGTGTCGTGCAAAGCAGCCCGCCCACCTCGCGCGCCGCCGCCACGGCCAACCCGCGCCGCGAGCTGACGCTCTCGTTCTACACCGAATCTTTCGCGCGCCGCTGCCGGCAAATCGGCGTGCAGCTGATCTGGATCGGCGTCGGCACCCTCAAAACGCCGGCCGAGGTGTCGCAGGAGCTGATCGACTCCTGGCAGAAGGAATTCATCGAGCTGACCAAGATCAGCGCGACCACGCTGGAGAACGAGACGCGCAGTGCGCGCCGTCGCACCTGGTGGGATTTCTTCAAACATATCGAAGAATACTGGAACAAGCACACACGCACGACCACCACTTCTGAGCCACAGAAGCCGCAGCTTCTGCCCCACAGCGAATGGCCGCTGCCGTTCAACATCGTCAGCCTGTACGCAATCAAACTGCGCGAGATGCGCCGGAGCGCCAAAGTGCCCATCGAGCCGGACATTGACGCAGCGCTGGATTACCTCGATCAACTCGGCAGGCCGCGCACGCTCGGCGGCAACGATCACGAGCCGGAACAGGCAGGCCGGCCGTCGGCGTCAACGCCGCCCGGCCCCTCCGCCGCCCCTTCCGATACGTACGTCTCAAAGCCCACTCCGGCGCCCGACCTGACGCAAAGCTTTGGCCCACCGCCGCCCGCGCCCCGCTAGCCGAGGCGTCGCCGGCACCCCCCGGCGAGCGCGTTCTCCCTCAACTTCATGCCCATCCCCTCTCTCGTCTTTCATCCCGCTGTCCGCGCCGCGCTCGAGGCAGGCCGCCCGCTCGTCGCGCTCGAATCCACCGTCATCGCCCACGGCCTGCCCTGGCCGGAGAACCTGGAGCTGGCCCGCCGGATGGAGGCCACCGTCCGCGCCAACGGCGCAGAGCCGGCCACCATCGCCGTGCTCAACGGACAGGTGCACATCGGCCTGAACGACGCCCAGCTCGAACATCTGGCAACCGCCAGGGCCGTGCTCAAGGTCAGCCGCCGCGACTTCCCGATCGCCTTCGCGCACAAACGCGACGGCGCGACGACCGTCGCCGGGACGATGATCGCCGCACACTGGGCCGGCCTGCGTATCTTCGCGACCGGCGGCATCGGCGGCGTGCATCGCGCTGCGGGCGGCGGCCCCGCCACCGACATCTCCGCCGATCTGCCGGAGCTGGCGCGCACGCCTGTCATCGTGGTCTGCGCCGGCGCCAAGGCCATCCTCGATCTGCCGGCCACGCTCGAATGGCTGGAGACTCACGGCGTGCCCGTCGTCGGCTACCAGACCGACGAGTTTCCCGCCTTCTACTCGCGCAGCAGCGGCTTGAAGCTGGAGGCGCGCGCCGATTCGCCGGAAGAGGTCGCGGCCCTAGCGCGCGCGCTGTGGGACTCGGGTCTGGGCGGGGGGATGCTGGTCTGCGTGCCCTGCCCGGCGGAGGCCGCCCGGCCCACCGATGAGATGGAGCGCGCCATCGCAGTCGCCATCCAGGAAGCAGAAGCGCGCGGCCTGCGCGGCAAGGCCGTCTCGCCGTTCCTGCTTGCCCGCGTGGCCGAGCTGACGCACGGGGAAAGCAAAGCCGCCAACCTGGCGCTGCTACAGAACAACGCCCGGGTCGCGGCGCAGGTTGCGGCGCAGCTTGCAGCCAGGCCGGGCTAAGGGGTGATCGTAAACCGCGCCGTGTCCAGCCACTGATCGCCGATGAAGATTTGCACCTCCCACTCGCCCGCCGGCCAAGGCTGGCCGCCGTTATCGAAGTCGGCGAAACCGCAGCCGCCCGTGCTGCCGTCCCACAACAAGGTCTCCACCAACATCGGCTGGCCGTTGTACCGCCAGACGTTTGACCAGCGTACGCCCGGCAACCAGTTGTTGTAATCGAACAGCGCGTAGAGTGTTTTAGGATTGGCGCTGAACGTGGTCGCCACGCCGCTTTCGCTGCGGCAGGCGTTGAAGCGGCCCACGCGCAGATTAGCGATGACGGCCTGCGGCGGCGGCGTGACGGTGAGCGTGCCCGCCGGCAGCGTCAGTTGAGCGCGCGGCAGGGCCGGCGTCGGGCTGAGGGTGGCCGTGGGCGTTACGCTGGGCGTCGGCGTCTCCGAAGGCGGCAGCGTGTTCGTCGGCGGGCGGGTCTCCGAGGGCGGGGGTGTGAGGGTCGGAGTCAGGGTAGAGCTGGGGGTAGCGGTCGGCATCGGGGAACGGGTCGGCGTGGCGGTGGGCGGCGCAAAGGTCTCAATCACCGGCCGGCCGAAGGCGGCGGCCAGGCCGGCGACGATCACGAGCAGAACGCCGACGAGCACGCGGTTCGCGCCGCGCAGTCGCGCCTGACGCTGCTGGCGAAAGAGCGTGACGCGGTGCTGGCGGCGCAACGTCAGCAGTCCGGCGAGGATCAACACCAACCCAGCTACCAGCAATGCCCCCGCAGTTCCGGCCACAATCATCTCGTTCGAGAACGGCATCGTCACCTCGCAGCCTGAACACGCCTCAAGTATAACAAGCCGCGACCCTGCGCTGATGGGTGCATTCCAGATTTTTGGCCGCCCTTCGACTGCGCGCCGCTCAACGAGCGGCGCTCCGCTCAGGGCGCAGCCTGCCAAATAATAGAAATGCACCCTGCGCTGATCCGCGCCTATCGGACTGCCCGTCATTTATGCTAAAATCCTACTTACATTTGACGAGGTCAACTGCATGATCGAAGTTACGATTGATAGCATCCGCGTCAGCCTGATGTCGCAGCATCGCGTCGTCATCCTCAAAGACGTGGACAGTGATCGCTATCTGCCCATCTGGATTGGCCCGTTCGAGGCCGATGCCATCACCATCATTCTGCAGGAGCAGGAAGTGCCGCGCCCGCTAACGCACGACCTGCTCAAGAACGTCATCAGCCAGCTGGGCGGCTCGGTGGAGCAGATCGTCATTTCCGAACTCAAGAACGAGGTCTTCTACGCCCGCATCATCGTCGAGGCCAACGGGCGAACGCTGGAGATCGACTCGCGCCCGTCGGACGCGATTGCGCTGGCCGTGCGCGTGCGCGTGCCGATCTACATCGAGGAAGCGGTGATGGACAAGGCCGCCGTTCAGCCGGAGGCCGAGGTCGAGATGGAGGAGAGCGCCGGCGGCGCGCGTCAGGCGGAAAGCGATGAGAAGTTGGACGCCTTCAAGGACTTCCTCGATACGCTCGACCTGGACGACCTGGAGAGCGGCAAGCAGAAGGGCGACGATTAACGCCTCTGACGCGGCCGGCCCGCGTCGTCATTTCGGCCAGGCCGCGCTCGTTGGCCTGGCTTTTTCATTGCACGCCCATGTCCGACGCCGAGACCTTTGACCTCGGGCCCGCTGCCCTGCGGACGACGCTGTACTCTCTCGAATCCGAGCAGGCCGTGCTGGGCTGCGTGCTCATCAGCCCGGAAACCTACTTCGAGGTCGCCTCTTTCCTCCGCCCCGAGGACTTCTACCTCGTCAAACACCGTTGGATGTGGGACTCCTTCGCCCACCTGCAAGATCAACGCCTGCCGCTGGATCTGATCACCGTCGCCAAGGAACTGGAACGGCGCGGCCAATTGGAGGAGGCCGGCGGCGTCGCCTACCTCACGCAGCTGATCAACACCGTCCCCTCGTCGCTGCATGCCGAGGCCTACGGGCGCATCGTCCAACGCGACGCCATGCGCCGCAACCTGCTGGAGGCGGCCAGCAAGATTGCCAAGCTGGCCTACGAAGAAGCGCGTGATGTGGAGGAGGTGGTCAGCGAGGCCGAGGCAGCGGTCTTCGCCGTCAGCGAACAGCGGCTGAACAAGGACCTCAAACCCATCGGCGAGGTGTTGCACGAGTATTACCGGCAGGTGGAGTACCGGCTGGAGCACCAGGGTGAGCTGTTCGGCGTGCCGACCGGCTTCGTGGATCTGGACAAGGTGCTGGGCGGCCTGCAAAAATCCGACCTGCTCATCATCGCCGGGCGGCCCGGCTCCGGCAAAACCAGCTTCCTGCTCAGCATCGCCAAGAACGCCGCGCAACTGCACCGCAAGCGCGTCGCCATCTTCTCGCTGGAGATGAGCAACGAGCAACTGGTGCAGCGCCTGATGGCGCAGGAGACGGGCATTGATTCACAGCGCCTGCGTCTGGGCCAACTGCGCGACGACGAGCTGCCGCTTTTCACCCAGGCCCACAACGTCCTGCGCGACATCCCCGTCTTCCTGGACGATACGCCGGCCCTCACACCGCTGCAGCTGCGCGCCAAGTGCCGCCGCCTGCAGCAGGAGCTGGGCCTCGACCTGGTCATCGTAGACTATCTGCAACTGATGCAGGGCGACGGGCGGCGGCATGAGAACCGCGTGCAGGAGGTCTCGGCCATCTCGCGCGGCCTGAAGCAACTGGCGCGCGAATTGAATGTGCCGGTGCTGACCGGCGCGCAGCTTTCACGCGCGGTGGAACAGCGCCAAGACAAGCGGCCGATGCTTTCGGATTTGCGCGAGTCGGGCTCGCTCGAGCAGGACTCCGACATCGTCATGTTCATCCACCGCGCCGACCCGGAGAAGGAGCCGGGACGGCAGGGCCTGGCCGAGATCATCGTCGCCAAGCACCGCAACGGCCCCACTCACTCCGGCGTCGAGTTGGTCTTTCTGGAGAAGCTGGCGAAGTTCGAGAATGCCGCCAGGGTGGACCTGCGGAATTATTGAAGACGCGCCCCGCCGGCTGCTGTCATGTACAAACTGACCTTGATCTTTCACGAGAACCCGGCCACCCCCGATATCGTCACGCGCTGGTCGAGCGAATTCGTGCCGCTGGCTGACCAACTGCCCGGCCTGCAACTAGTGATCGTCAGCCACGTGGACGGTGGGCCGGCCGGGCCGGCCAATATTCGGCTGATCCACGATCTGATTTTCGAGGACAAGGCGGCGCTGACGACGGCGATGCAGTCGCCGCAGGGCGTGGCAGCCGGGCAATGCCTGGTCCGCATCACCAAGAACACGCCCAACGCGGTGACGCTGCTCTTCGCCGAGCATATGGAGGACACGCCGCATCCCGCGGGCTCAGGGAGCCCGCGTTCGTTTACGTGAGCGTTCGGCTAACCTTTGCCCCCGGCCCCTCTCCCAAGCGGAACGGGGAGCGGCGGCGGGAAGCCTTGTAGCTCCGCCAGCGCCACTACCCTGACGACGGCCTGCGCCGTCCGTTCCAGCGCCTCCGGCTCAATCTTCTCAACCGAATCGTTGACCGTGTGATAAGCCCGTTCGGCAGCGCGCGCGCCGCTAACTCACGGGCAGGCCCCGCCGCAGGAAGGGCAGGTAATCGCCGCTGCGCAGCACGTAAGAGATCGGCTGTGCGCCTGGGTCCGCCTGCCGGATCAGGTCGTTGAGGCGCGTGTTCGTCGGGCGCGGGCGCAACGCGCCATCCTGGGTGACGTAGCGCAACACCGGGCCGGCCCCAACCATATCCAGGTTGAGCACGGCCAGCCGCTGCCCCGCCAGTTCAGGTCGCGCAGCCAGCGCCTCCGCACCGTGCAGGCCGGTCTCCTCTGCCCCGGTAAACGCAAAGCCCACGCGCTGGCGGGCTGGCGGCTGCGCGGCGTAGTACTCCGCCAGCGCCAGCAGCACACCGACACCCGAGGCGTTATCGTGTGCACCCGGCGACCAGCGCGCGCCGCGCCCCCGCTGGCTCAACGCTTCCAGCAACACCCAGCCGCCGCCCACCAACATGCCGGTGCCGCTCGCCAGCCAGACAGCGAAGGGCGGCACGTCCAGGCCGATCAGTTGCAGGGCCGCGACCGCGGCCACCGCCCAGGCGACGCGCAGCGCGATAAACATGATGTTCTGGTGAAGCCACAGCACGGCAGGCGCAGTGAAGGCGCTGGCCGGCGCGCTATCCACATGTGCAACGAGCAGGAGCGTGGGCGCCGTCGTATCCGCCGAGGTGAAGGCCAGAAGATTCCGGCTCTGGGCCGGGCGCGGCGCGCGGCGAATCATTTCACGCGCGAGGTCGGGCAGGAGGGCGATGAGGATCGGAACGAGCAGCGCCGGCAGCGGATAGCCGAGGAGGGCGAGGCCACCCGCGAGCAGAGCAACTCCGCCGAGCGCAAACCGAGCGAAGAAACGCGGGTGTGGAGCGAACGGCGCAGGCAAAGCCTCGACGGCATAGCCCCACTGCCCGAGTTGTTCCGCGAGATAATCGAACGCCTCTCGCTCCGTCGCGCTGCCCGCCGGGCGCGGGCCAAGCTTCGCGGCTAGATACTCGATGTGCTCAAAAGCGCGCTGGCCCAGGGACGGGGGTTCGGGCATGCGGCCGGGCCTCTCAACGTATGGGCGCGGCAAACGCGGGGTTGGTCGGCGTCTCTTTGCGCACCGGCGGCATGCCGCGCTTCCGCGATAGAAAGGTCAACGAACGCCCACCAGCCCAAATCGGGGCAGGTCGTACTCGAACAGCAGCGAGTCATGGCGAAAGGCGGCGCTCACCGGGATGTTCTGCTGCGTCATCATCTCGCGCTGGGCCGTGTGCTCGGCCTCGCCCTGGTTCACGAGGATGAGCACGCCGCCGGGTTTGAGGCTGGCCCAGGCATCGGCCAGCAACTGCGCGGGGTTGAACGCGCCACGCGGCAACCCCCACGCCAGGTGATCTTTGAGGAAGACGAACGGGAAGAGCATGGTCACCGCGTCGAACATCGCCGGCTGACGGGTGAAGGCGCGCGGCTCGTAGCGTACGCGCTCTTCGGGCAGGCCGCGCCGATGGGCGTGCGCATAATCCCAGCGCGAGTAAAAATCCACGTACACGCGGAAGGCGTCGCTCTCGAAGGTGATCAGGGTCACGTCGCGCGGCGGCTCGGCGCCCCTGCCCCAGCACCGCCACAGCGCGTACAGCGCGTGGACGTAGAACCAGTGCGACGGGCCAATGTCGGCAACATTTAGAGCCGATCGGCCTTGCAGGCCGGCCAGATTCTGCGAGGCGTTCAACGCCCGTTCGAGCAGCTCCAGATAAAACAGGTTCTCGCGAAAGTTGCACCGGGTGCTGTGCGCCTGCAGGTCATCGAGCGGGTAACGCGCCAGCAACCGGTCCGCGGCGGCCTGCGCCTCGGCGCGCTGCGCGGCGGGCAGATGAGCGAATAGATTGTCCTTCGGCTCGTTGCGGAAGCTGAGGCCGGCGCGCCGCCAGCGGAAGAACTGGCGCAGCGGGTAATCGAGCGCGTTGCGCAGCGTATGAAGGAGCAACAACGGAGGGAATGGATGCAGGCTTGACGAAACGGATGAACGCGCTTCACCCATCGTGTGTGCATCACGGCTGCCAGGCCGGGCCAAGCTCGATGAAGGTGTTATTGCTCAGGTTGACTTCGTCTTCGCCCTCCGCCGTCATACGGAAGATCTGGAAATTGCCGCCGGCGCGGCGCGAAGCGAAGACCAGGTAATTGCCGTCCGGGCTCCAGCGCGGCTGGACGTCGCTGCGGCCTTCGGTCAGTTGCTTGAAGCGCATCTGCAGCTGGCTGTTCTCCACCGTCGTCAGGATGATGTTGCGCCCGATGTTGCCCGGGCTTTCGCGCGTGAAGACGAAGCGCGTCCCATCGGGCGAGAGGGCGGCATCTACGATCACATTGCCCTGCGACAGCTCGCTCAGGAAAGAGCGGTAGCTGTTCTCGTTGTTGGCGCCGGGGAAAGCGGGGAAGGTCGCCCACATCAGCGCCTGCGCGCCACGCGAGGGGAAGATGCGCCACAGCTCGCCCGCCCCGTTCTGCGTCGAGATCACCAGCATGCGCCGGCAGTCGGGGAAGAAGAGCGGGTTGTACTCCACCACGTTGGAGCGGGTGGAGCTGTAGTTGCGCGGCGTGCGGTTCTCCAGCGTGATGATGAAGATCTGCGGATAATTGTTGCGGATGGAGGCGAAGGCGATCGTGCCGTCCGAGCACCAGGCCGGATGGAAATCGTTCTCGTTGGGCCGCCCCGCCCGATCTGGCGCGGTGATGTTCACGGGGTTCGAGCCATCGGCGTTGATCACCCACAAATCAATCGGGCCGCCGGGCGCGACCTCCGCTGTGTACAGCAGTTGCGTCCCGTCCGGGCTCCAGGTGAGCAGCGGGCCGGGCAAGGGGCCGAGCTGGCCGAGCGTCCACTCCGGCGACCATTTGTTGCGCGGGTCGGTGGTCAACGGCCGTACGTCGCTGCCATCCGAGTTCATCGTGTAGATCTGGAAGAACTGGCCGTCGCGGTTGCTGATGAAGGCGATGCGCCCGCCGGCGGCGACAGAGGCAATGGCCGAGGTAGGCGAGGCAGCCTCGGTCGGCGTGGGCGGCGCGGGTGTTTCGGTTGGGGCGGTGGTCGCCGTCGGCGGCACGGTGGTGGCCGTCGGCGCGAGCGTCATTGTCGGCGGTGCAACGGTTGGGGCCGGGGCCACGGTCGCCGGCGTGACGGCCGCCACCGCCGAAGTGGCCGTGGCTTGCCCGCCAACCAAGCCGCCGGCCAACACGCTGCCCAGCGCCACTGCACCGAACAGAAAGATGACGACGGCGCCAATGGCGGCGGGGATAAGCCAGGCCGGACGCTGGGCGCGCGCGGGTGCGGGAGCGTGTTCGGCGATGACCGGTGCCGTCGCCGGTTTGGCGCGGCTGCCGGTCGCCGATGCAGCAGCTCCCCGCGCCTCGGCTTCACGCGTCGAGGCGAGGATGGTGGGCATGACTGTGCCGGGCGAGGCAGCCAGCCGCGTGGCATCTTGCTTCGGCTCGGTGGTTGAGCCGAGGCTGGCCGGCGCGACCGTTGTCAGCGTCTCGCCGAAGAGCGCGGCCTTGAAATGGGCCACGGTCTCGAAGCGATCCTCCGGCTTGAGGGCCAGCCCGCGCACCAGGGCCTGAGCGACGGCGGGCGAGAGATCGGGCCGCAACTGGTCCGGCGGTAGCAGTGTGGCATTGCCGATCAGCCGCTCCAGGCTGTCGGGCGGGGTCTCGTTGGTGAGCAGGCGGTAGAGCGTGGCGGCCAGCGCGTACTGGTCGGTGCGCGCATCGGTGCGCGATTTGCTCATGCCGTACTGTTCGGGCGGCGCGTAGCCGGGCGTGAAGGCGGCGGCGGCGGTCGTCGTCTTGCTGTCGCCGGAGGCCGACTTGGCGATGCCGAAATCCACAAGAATGGCCTCGCCCTGCGAGTTGAGCTTGATGTTGCTGGGCTTGATATCGCGGTGGACGACGGGCGGGTTGCGGCTGTGTAAGTAACTGAGGGCATCGCAGATTTGCGCGCCCCACAACTTCACATCGGCCTCCGGCAGCGGGCCGAGGCGTTCCAGCCGCTCGCGCAGGTCCTCGCCTTCCACATAGTCCATCACCAGATACTGCTGGCCGGCCAGGACGAAGTGATTGGTCACGCGCGGCAGGTGATGATGGCGCAGCGAGGCCAGCAGCATGGCCTCACGCTTGAACTGACGCTCGGACTCGGGCGAGACGTTGAGGTTTTCTTTGACGGCGACGTGCGTGCCTAGGTTTTCGTCGGTCGCCAGGTAGACGGCGCCCATGCCACCCTGGCCGAGCACGCGCTCGATCCGGTAGCGGTCAGCGAGTAGGGTTCCGATTTCCAAAGCCACGCCGCCGATTTTAGGCAATCGCGAGGCGTTTGTCTATGGGGAAACGGTTGGCAAGAGTCAAGCGGTTTTCAACCGTCGTCTTCCGTGCCCCCCGCTTCAATCTCCCGCACCGGCGGCCGCCCGCGCCTCGCGCTGGCCGCTCTCCGCAATCGCGCGCGGCACGTTGACGAAGGTCACCAGCAGCACCAGGCCGACGACGAAGAAGAAGATCAGCGACAGGATGGCCGGGCGCAGGCTGCCCAGCCACTGGTTCACCAGCCCGAAGATCAGCGGCCCGATCCACGACGTGCCGCGCTCGCTGATCTCGTAGATCGAAAAGAACTCGGCCTCTTTGCCGGGCGGGATCATCTGCGCGAACAGGCTGCGGCTGATGGCTTGGCTGCCCCCCATCACCAGGGCGATACAGGCGCCCAGAATCCAGAACTCGGTCACGCGGCTATCGCCCTGCATCCCGAAATAGGCGTAGATCACCACCGCCGACCAGATGGTGAGTGCCACCACCAGCGCGTTCTTCGCGCCGATCCAGCCGGCCAGCCGTCCCCAGAACAGCGCACCGAAGAAGGCCACGAACTGGATCATCAGGATGATGAGCGTCAGTGTGCCGGTCTCGATGCCCAACCCGCCCTGGAGGACGGGCGCGGCGGCGAAGATAGCGGCCACTACGATCACCGTCTGGATGCCATCGTTGTAGATCAGATACGCGAGCAGGTAACGGATGGTGTGCGGGTATTTGTGCGCTTCGCTGAAGGTCTGCCGCAACTGCTTAAAGCCGACGGTCAGGTAATTCTCGCCGGGGGGCAAAGCGCGCGGCGCATGGCGTGAGCGCAACGTCGCCCAAGTCCACAGGCTCCATCCCAGCCACCACAGGCCGGCGGAGGCCAGGTTGAGGCGCACCGCCATCCCCGTGTCCAGCCCCAGCGACCCGCGCAATTGGAAGAGCGCCAGGTTACCGAGCAGCAGCAGCCCGCCGCCGAGATAGCCCATCGCCCAGCCAAACGACGAAACGCTGTCGCGCTTCTCCTCGCTGGCGATGTCTGGCAGGTAGGCGTTATAGAAGACGATGGCCGCGCCAAAGGACAGGTTGGCGATGATGAAGAGCACGCCGCCCAGCCACCATGTCTCGGCCACGACGAAGAACATGGCCGTGGTCGCCAGCGCGCCGAAGACGGCGAACAATTGCATCAGGCGTTTGCGCAGGTGGGAGTAATCGGCAATTGCGCCGAGGATGGGCAGGAAGAGCACCTGCAGGCCGACCGAGAAGGAGACGGCGTAGGGCAGGAACGAATCCGGCGCGATCGGGAGGCCGAAGAAGGAAGCGGTGAGCGGTGGATACTGGCTGGCGATCTCTTCGCTCCATGGAATGCCGTAGCGCGCGAGAAAATCGGCCTCGGCGACGGCGCGCGCCAGGTTGGCCACGTATGGCCCAAGAAAGACAGTGCCCACGGTCGTGCTGAAGGCGCTGTTAGCCCAGTCGTACATCGCCCAGCCGGTGATTTCGCGTCGGTCGTTGACCATGGCGGCCATAAGTTGTTCCTCCAAGGGAGCGGATGCCGAATCTTACATGAGCATAGGATTCATGCAAGCAGACGGGATTTCTGTCTCAAGTCGAGTTAACCGATGCCGGGGTGCAGGATCGGGCGGGCGAAGGGGTGAACGACGGGTTTCCCCTCTTCTTCCACTCCCCCTTTCACCTGATTCATTCCGCGAGCTTACTCTTTATCCGTTCCAGCCGCCGCGCGAGGGCCGTCTGCGCTTCGGCGCGCCGCCAGCTGGCGGGCAGCGTAGCCAGGATGGCCTCGGCGCGCTGCGCCCACGTCAGCGCCTGCATTAAGTCGTTGGCCTTCCACTCATAGAACTTTGCCAGCTCCACACATGGCAGCACATCATCCACGGTGAAGGAGGCCAGTTGTTCCCAGAGCGGCACGGCCTCGGCGCGGCGCTGCAGGCGCTTGAGCAGCGCAGCAAGGCGAGTGAGCGCCGTTCTCCGGTCCTCCAGCGACAGCCGCCCGGCCAGGGCGCGCCGATAAGCGGCTTCGGCGTCAGCGGGCCGGTTCTCGCGATCGTGCCAGAGCGCGAGCCGCAGCCACTCTTCGGGAGACCGCTGACCGCGGGCAGCGGACGGCGGTCTGTGGTCTGACGTCTGTGGTCTGTCGTCGCTTGTGGCAAACACCTCCAGCAGATGCGCGGCCAGAGTCACCAGCGAGAGGCTGTCCATGGCATTGTGGTAGATCACGCGCCGCATCTCGTGGGTCTGGCCGGTGCGCAGGTAGTTGACGTACATCAGCGGGATCAGCTCGCCGGGCACGTCGTCCGTCGTACGCGGCACGCCGAGCACATGTCGCTCCAGTGAGTTGAGCGCGCAGGAGTCCAGCCGCCCGCGATACAGCCAGCGCGCGGGGGAGAGCAGATCCAGGTGCGGGCGCTGGAGCAGGGCGCCGCGCCGGCGGTTGAGCGTCAGCCGGGATTCGAGCAGCGGCAGGTCGAAGGCGCGGCCGTTGAACGTGACCCAGCCGCAACACGCCGAGAGGTCCTGCAAGAGCTGCGCCAGCATGGCCGGCTCTTCATCCGGCTGGCGTAGAAAGTATTGGCGCAGCACGAAGGCGTCGGCTTCAAAGGTGCCTACACCGACCAGGAAGGCGAACGTGCCCGCGCCGCCGGCCAGGCCGGTGGTCTCGGTGTCAATGAAGGCCAGCCCGCGTAAGTCCGCGCCGGCGAACTGGGGGGCGCGCGCCAGCCGAGCCAGGGTCTCAGGCCGTTGCGCCAGAAGGGCGTCGAAGGTCAGATGGCCGTGGCGATGTGTGAGCGGATAACGTTCTTCGATGAGCTGAAACGGTCCCTCGGGGGTGTGCTGCTCGATGCCGGGCAGGAGCAGGTCGGGGAGCGGCTCATAGATCAGTTCACCCGACACACGGGGGAGGCGCTCTGCGGGTTGCGGCGGGCGTTTGCTCGGGCGCAAACGTTGCAGGCGAGCGCGCAAATCAGCGCGCAAATCCGGCTTGGACACAGGCCGATTGTAACCGCATCGGGCGCGGAAATTCAACGCAAGGACGCCGGGCCGCAGTGATGACCGGCTTTGCGCTAACCCATTCGCGCAATTCGATGCCGAACAGCGAGAGTATAATCGGCGCTCCCCATGAACACGCAGACAACCCGCACATCTTCCCTCGTCGCACAACTGGCGGTGACCACGCCCATCCGCATCCTGCTCAACACCGCTTATCGGATGGTCTACCCTTTTCTGCCCGCGTTCAGTCGAGGGCTGGACGTGACGCCGGAGACGGTGACGCAACTACTGGCGTTACGCGGCGCCTTCGGGCTGGCCGGGCCGCTGTTCGGCCTGGTGCCCGATCACTTCGGGCGGCGCCTGGCGATGGCGCTCGGCCTGCTGGTGTTCGCGGCGGGCTTCGGCGCAGCGGCGCTGTGGCCGTCACTCATCACGTTCGTCGCAGCCGTCTTTGCCGCGCTGATCGCCAAGGCCCTGTTCGATCCGGCGCTGCTGGCGCATCTGGGCGACCAGACGCCTTACGAGCGGCGCGGGCGGGTGATGGGCATCACCGAGTTTGGTTGGGCGGGCGCGACGTTCGTCGGCATTCCGCTGCTGGGCCTGCTCATCGCGCGCTTTGGCTGGAGCGCGCCGTTTGCGCCGCTGGCGGTGCTCGGCCTGGTGGCTGTCTTCGGGGTGCTGCGGGTCGTGGCCGGGGCGAGCGGCACGGCCTCGCCGTTGCGCACGGAGCCGGTTCAATGGCGGGCGCTGTTGCAGCCGCACCTGCTGGCCGTCATCAGCTTCGGCGGGCTGACCTCCTTGGGCAATGAGATGCTGAACGTGGTATATGGGGGTTGGATGGAGCAAACCTTCGATCTGCGCGTGGCGGAGCTGGGTCTGACGGTGACCGTGATCGGCGCAGCGGAACTGGCAGGCGAGGGCCTGGTGGCGGCGCTGGCGGACCGGGTGGGCAAACGGCGAATGGTGCTGGCGGCGACCGTACTGGCGGCGGCGGCGTATGCGCTGCTGCCGTTTCTCAGCGGCAATCTGTGGCTGGCGCTGGGTGGCATCTTTCTGGTTTATATCGGCTTCGAGATCGGCATCGTTGCCAATATCCCCCTGCTCACCGAGCTGGTGCCGGAGGCGCGGAGCACAGTGGTAAGCACAAGCGGGGCGCTACACAGTCTGGGGCGCATGGCGGGTGCGTTGTTGGGCGCGTGGCTGTTCAAGGCCGGCTTCCAGTGGGTGGGCTTGGCGGCGGCGCTGATCAATGTGCTGGTGGTTGTAATAGTGTGGGGGGCAGTGAGGGAGCAACACTGAAGGCGCTGAGGAGAGTGAGGCCACTGAGGGGCATTCGTTCGTATCCGCCAATCCGTTTTGGCATTCGTTGACGACCAGCGTTTAGATATAATTCTCGCCGTGACCGTTACGAATCCCTATCAGGTTCTGGGCCTGAAGCCGGACGCCAGCGCCGACGAGGTGCGCGCCGCCTATCGTCGCCTGGCCGCACAAATTCATCCGGACACTCAGCCCGCCGAACGCAAGGATTGGGCCGCCGAGCAGATGCGCACGCTCAACGCCGCCCGTGACCTGCTGCTGGATGTCGAGCGCCGCGCTGAGACCGAGGCGCGTTTTCGACGCCCCGCCCATGACTACGACAGCAACCCGTGGGCCTACCCCCAACGCCCGCCGCATGAGTGGAGCGATGCCGAACTCGGCAGCTACCTCTCACGGCGCGTGCGCCGGCTGTTGCTGACGCTGACGCTGTGGGGCACACTGTTCCTGGTCGTCGGGCTGGGCATTTTCGCGCCGGCCTGGCTCGTTGCCTTCTGGCGTTTCTTCTGGATCGCTGTCTCCTTCATTTTCACGGTCGGCTCGTACCTGCTGGCGCCGCTGTTCATCGCCATCATGCTGGCGCTGATCGCTGCCTCGCTGCGCCGCCTCCGATGAGGATCGCCCGATTGAAAATCGCCTTCAACGGCTGGTTCCTCGTCAACGACAGGTACAGCGGAACCGGCCAATATCTCAACGCCCTACTTACCCATCTCCCTCAGGTCGCGCCGCAGCACGAGTATGTGGCGGTCGTCCCGACCCCTGATGAGCCGGTGCCCGCCCGGCCCGGAGTCGCGCTGCATGTCGTGCGTTGCGGGCGGGGCAACCTGGATAAGGTGCGCTTCGAGCAACGGCTTTTTCCCGCCGCCTGCCGCGCGCTGAAGGCCGACCTGGCCCATGTGCCACACTGGGCGCCGCCGCTCAGCTCGCCTGTCCCCATCGTCGTCACCATCCATGACATTATCCCGCTCCTGCTGCCGGAGTATCGCGGCGACTGGCGCGTGCGCCTGTACACGGCGCTGGCAACGGCCGCCGTCTCCGGCGCGGCCCTGGTGCTGGCGGACTCGCAGCAATCGAAGTCGGACATCGTGAAGCATCTGGGTGTGCCGGAGGCGAGGGTGCGCGTGGTGGCGCTGGCCGCCGGCGCACAATACACCCCACAGTCCGACTGGCGCGCGGACGAAGCCGTCCGCGCGAAATACAACCTGCCGGTCGAGGCCGGCAGTTACGTGCTCTACCTGGGCGGCTTCGATGTACGCAAGAACGTGCGCGCGCTGCTGGCCGCCTGGACGTGGGCCGCCGGCTCGGTGGGCGAGAGCTACCCGCTGGTGCTGGCCGGCGCGTTGCCCCAGCCCGATGGCCGCCTGTTCGAGGACTACCGCGCGCTGGCCGAGGAATTCAACGTGAGCGGGGCCGTGCGGTTCATCGGGCCGATTGACGAGGCCGACAAGCCGGCGGTGTATCGCGGCGCGGCGCTGTTCACCTACCCCTCGCGCTATGAGGGCTTCGGCCTGCCCCCGTTGGAAGCCATGGCCTGCGGCGTGCCGGTCATCGCCTCGGGCGCCGGCGCCATCGGCGAAGTGGTCGGGGAAGCGGCCTACCTCATTGACCCGCAGGACGCGCGCCGCTTCGGCGCAGGCCTGATCACCTGCCTGGTCGAGCCCAGCGTCTCCGAGCACCTGCGCGCGCGCGGACTGGAACGCGCCAAAAAGTTCTCCTGGGAGCGCACCGCGCGCGAGACCGTGGCAGCGTATGAAGCAGTGGCCTAAGGCAGAAGGGAGAGAGAAGGAGGAAACAGGAAGGGGCCGGCCCTTCTTCCTTCCCCCTTCTTCCTTCCTCCTTTTTCTGGCTGCGCTTGGCTTGTATACCTTCACCCTGGCGCCCGGCCTGCTCCCCGCCGATTCGGGCGAGTTTCAGATCACCGGCGCGCTGCTCGGCGTGGCGCACCCGCCCGGCTTCGCCACTTACACCCTGATGAGCTGGCTCATCTCGCGCCTGCCCTTTGTCTCGCCGGCGGTCGCCATCAACGTCCTTTCCGCGCTGCTGGCTGCGCTGGCCCTGGTCGGCGTCAGCGGCTCGGTGCGCGCGTGGACGGGATCCAGGCTGGCCGGGCTTTTCACCGCGCTGGCCCTAGGCTTCGCGACCACGTTTTGGGCGCAGGCTACCACCGCCAATGTGCGCATGTTCTCCGCCGGCGCCGTCGCCCTCGCCCTGCTTGGCCTCGCCCGGTACGTCACCCTTTCCCTATTGAGGAGAGAGGACGCCGGGGCGAGGGCCCTTGCTCTCTTCGCTTTCGCCTCCGGCCTGGCCGTGTCGCACCACGGCTCGACGATCTTTCTCGTGGCAACGCTCGGCCTGTACGCTCTGCTCGTGTACGCACAGAGCGATTGGTCGGTGGCGCGGCTGGTGTACGCGGGCGGCCTGTCGAAGCGCCTCGGCCTGGCGCTCATGGCACGGCAGTTGTGGCCGTTGCTGTTCGGGCTGCTGCCTTTCCTGGCGTGGGCCTACTTCCCCTTCCGCGCCAACGCCTACGGCGCGCCGCCCAACCTGGGCACGTGGGAGGGCTTCCTCGATCAGGTGCTCGCCCGGAACTTTCTTAGCGCGGTGCTGGCCTTCGCCACGCCGGAGTTGTTCCCTGACCGGCTGCGTGTGCTTTGGGTGCTCCTCAACTTTCAGTGGCACTGGAGCCTGCTGGCCCTGGCGGCGTTCGGAGCGGTAAGCGTCGTCAGCCGAGATCGAGGATTGGGCGTCGCGTTGCTGATCGCGTTTCTCGCGCACACTTTCGTCTCCATCACCTACGCTGCGCCGCAGACGACCGAGTACCTGCTGCCCGCCTTCGTGCTGCTGGCCGTGTTCATGGGCTTTGGTTTCGCCGAGATACTGCGCTGGCTGGACTTCACACCGGCTGCGCCGCCTGCCGGTTCAGCGCCGGATTTCCACCCGCCGGCCCGCGCCCTCCTGGCGCTGCCGCTGCTGGCGCTGGCGCTCGGCGGTCTCGGCCTTCAGTTTCGGGCAACCTTCCCCGGCTACCGACAGTTGGCGCAGGATGACTCCACGCGCGAGTTCGCACAGACGCTGCTGGAGCAAGCGCCGCATGGCGCAATCATCCTCGCGCCCTGGCACTGGGCAACGCCGCTCTGGTATCTGCGAGAGGTGGAGGGCCGCCGCCCGGATGTGGAAGTGCGCTACGTCGTGCCGCGCGGCATCTCGTACGCCCAGAACTGGGTGGATGAGATCGGGCTTAATCTGCCGGCGCGCCCCGTCCTCGTCGTTAGTTTTTTCTCGAATGAGTACGCAGCCAGCGGCTATCGCTTCGCGCCACTCGCGACCCTGCCTTTCCCTGCCTGGCGCGCTTACGCGCAACCTCTCACCGAAACCCCTCCCGCTTTACGAGGCGCGCAGACTTTCGGCGACCTTGACTTTCTCGGCCACCGACCACTCTCCATTCCCTCCATCCTCTCATCCGGCTCATCCGTTGACCTGATCGCCGCCTGGCGCGTCAACGGCGCGCCGCGTGACCTCAGCCTCTTCGTCCACGCTCTCGGGCCGGACGGTCTGCTCTACGGCCAGCAGGATATCAGCGTGCCCGCCGCGCGCTACGTTGCGGGCGAGATACTGGCCGAACGGTACACGGTGACGCTGCTGCCGGAGGCTGCGCCGGGGACTTACACCCTGGTCGCCGGCGCCTATCTGCCGAACGGCGCTCGGCTCGCCGAGGCCGCGCTGGCCACCTTAACCGTCGCGCCGCGCGCCGCGCCGCCCGTCACGACTCAGCCGCAGTTCCGCGTCGCTGAGCACGGCAACCTCATTGGGCAAGACGCCGATTACTCGCTACCCGAGTCGCCGCGCTTCTTCCAGCACTGGCAAACGCCGGCCGGTTACCTCACGACCATTTCGGACTCGGCGCCCGCCTTATCTCCCTTCCACCCCCTACTTTCCACCACCTCCCGCTACGTTCCCTTCGGCGACCAGCTCACCCTCACCCGCGCCGAGTTCTGGCCGGCCACGGCCCGTCCCGGCGAGACCGTCACGGTGGATGTGGAATTCATCGCCGCACGTTCGCTGGTGCGGGACCTGGTCGCGAAAGTGGATTTGACCGGGAGCGGCTGGCGGGCGCAGCTGGACACCGTGCCGGTGGGCGGCGGCCTGCCCACACTCAAGTGGATCGCCGGGAGCCGCTTGCGCGATCGCTACACCCTCACCGTCCCCGCCGACGCTGCACCCGGCCCCGCACAATTGACGTTCGGCTGGTATGATGCCTTTACCCAACGCACGCTGCCTCTGCTCGACCCGCGCCTGGCGCAGCTCGGCCCGACCGCGCCGCTGGGAGTCGTGGAGATCAGAGATTAGAGATTGATCGCCACGGAATACGCAACACGCAACACGAATTACGCGGAGACCGACATGCCCCTCACCCACCACGAAACGCGCATTTATCGCAATCGCGGCGTCGTCATCATGCTGCCCACCTCCTACGAACAGTTGATGAACGAAACGCTGGCCGCCATCGAGCCCCTCTGGGGGCGTTACCCCAAGACCCGGCGCATGTGGGAGCTGCTGACCACCGACGCCGAGGCCATCGCCAACTGGGACATGGCCGACTACCTGACCGCCGTCAAGCTCAACTATAACGACCACGGCATGACGCACTCGCTCATTGCCGCCGCCAATGCCATCCGCATCTTTCATCTGCTGGCCGAGGCGAAAGTGACGCCGGACGTGGTGGCCTCCGGCGCGGGCGACCTGGACGACGCCTGCCTGGTGACGGCGACCGCCACGCTGCTGCACGACATCGGCAATCAGGTGCACCGCAAGTACCACGAGATGCTTGGCCTCAGCCTGGCGCAGCCTATGCTCGACCGGCTGATGCCGCAGATTTATCCGGACGTGGAGAAACGTGTGCAATTGCGCGCCTTCATCCTGCACGCCATCCTCGCGCACGACTTCGACCCGCCGCCGCTCACGGTGGAAGCCGGCATCGTCGCCGTCGCCGACGGGACGGATGTGACCAAAGGCCGGGGGCGCAAAGCGTTCGACCTGGGCAAGGTGGACATCCACTCGGTCTCCGCGCTCGCCATTGACGAAGTGCACATCGCCCCCGGCAACGGCTATCCGGTCGAGATCACGGTCGTGATGAACAACTCCGCCGGCATTTTCCAGATCGAAGACACGCTGACCAAGAAAGTGGTCAAGGGGCCGTTGTCTCGCTGGATTACGGTCACGGCCTGCACACGGCCCACGGACTCGCCCACCGACGCGCGCATCATCGAGCGGCTGACGCTGAGGAATGGGGCGTTTGTGGCGGAGTAACGGCGGCTGAATAGCAAGGCGCGGCTGGTGGTCAAAGACAATCAATCCCTGATAGAATCCCAGCCGTGCAACGCCAGCGTCCATCCGCTCTTGCTTCTGTTTTTACCGGCCTGTTGGCCGCTTACTTTGCTGTCTCTCAGCCAAGCCTGTGCCTGTGCGGGCTGGTTGGCCAGCCGCCGTTCGCACATCTGCATCACTCGACACGGTCGCGCAACCCGGCCGACTCTGCTGCACACGACGAGCACCCACACACCGTCCTGCTGGTCCTGCTCCGCGCCAACACAGGGGCAACGACGCTGCCGGTTGTCGAAGATGCCGCGACACTACTCCGGCGTTTGCAGTCCGGCCTGACCATTCGCTTCACGCCGGCTCACCTGTTGGCCGGCGGCTGGTGTCCCCTGCCGGAGCCACCGCCCCCGCGGGCCTAGTCCGCTTCCTCCGTCACACACTCAGCTCGACCATCGTGGATCATGCCACACACGCCGTGACCGGCTAGCGCCGGTTAAGGCATGTTCGCAGAACTTGGAGATTTGACAATGCTCAAGCGATCCTTTGCTGTGATCTTTTTGTCTGCACTGCTGGCCGCCTGTGCGCCGGCAACCACCGAGAAACACGACGACCATGACGCCGTTGCGACCGTTGGCAACCTGAAAATCACCGATGCTTGGGTGCGAGCGGCCAGCCTGCCCGCTGCTGGCATGCCGAACACGACGCCCGAAATGGGCGGCATGGAGATGGGCGGCGCGAACAGCGCGGCCTACATGACCATCCACAACGAGGGTGGTGAGGCCGACCAACTGATCAGCGCCTCCAGCGATGTCTCGCAGGCCGTCGAGCTGCACAACGTCAAGATGGAAAACGACGTGATGAAGATGTTCCAGGTGCCGGCCATTGACGTTCCGGCCAATGACCACGCCGAGCTGAAGCCCGGCGGTTTTCACGTCATGCTCATCGGCCTCAAGCGAGATCTCAAAGTCGGCGAGAAGGTCTCGCTCACCTTGAACTTCCAGAAAGCCGGCTCGGTGACCTTTGAAGCCGAGGTGCGCGAGGCGCCGATGCACAGCCCGTAACCACTCCCGCCTCCCATCCAGACCCGTAGGGTTTTCGCAACCCTGCGGGTCTCACTCGAACGGAGAAAGAGGGGCCAGACCCGCAGGTTTCCACAACCCTGCGGGTCTTACTTGAAATGGGATGGTACAATCCGCTTTCACGCCTTATGTTCGAGATCGTCTTCCTCGGCACTTCCGCCTCTGCGCCATCGGTGCATCGCAGCTTGAGCGCGCAGATGATCATGCACAACGAGTACCGCTTCCTGGTGGATTGCGGGGAGGGCACGCAACGCCAGATTTTGCAGTCGGGCCTCGGCTTCAAGCGGCTGGAGCGCGTGCTCATCACGCACGGTCACCTCGACCACATCCTCGGGCTGGCCGGCCTGGTCTCCACCTTTACCCGCTGGGAGACCGCCGAGCGTCTGGAGATCTGGGGCGGACGCTGGGCGCTGGAGCGCATCCGCGTGCTGCTCTACGAGATCGTGCTCAAGGGCGCGCGCCTGCCGTTCGAGCTGAAACTGTGCGAGATCAAGCCCGGCCCGATCTTCGAGAGCAAGTTCTTCACGGTGACGGCCTTCCCCGTCCAGCACCGCGGCCCGGATTCGTTCGGCTTCGTTTTCGAGGAGAAAAGCAAGCGCCCGTTTCTGGTCGAGAAAGCCGAGGCGCTCGGCGTGCCTGCCGGGCCGATCCGCCGTGATCTGGTGGCGGGCCGCGCCGTCACCCTGCCCGATGGCCGCCTCGTTCAGCCACAAGAGGTGCTCGGCCCGCCGGTCAAAGGCGTCAGGCTGGTGCACGTCGGCGACTGCGGCGAAACGAGCGACTTGGTGAAGGTCGCGCGCGACGCGGACGCGCTGGTGATCGAAGCAACCTACCTTAGCGAGGAAGACGCCCTGGCGCGCGAGTTCGGCCACCTGACCGCGGCGCGCGCCGCGCTGTTGGCGCGGGAGGCCGGCGTCGGCAGCCTGCTCCTTACCCACCTCTCGCGCCGCACCCGTGAGCGCGATGTGCTCGAGGAAGCGCAGCGCATCTTTCCCAACACCCGCATCGCGCGGGATTTCGACCATTACCAGGTCACGAGGGAAGACGGAGTCAGAAAAGTAGAAAGGCAGGAATAGGGGTTAACCGACCCCCAACTTTTCACTATAAAGCTTGTCTCTAAACTTCACCCCGGATGGCTGTTGCGGGTCTGGCGAAGGCAATGCCTTCGCCAGACCCCCGGTTTAGAGACAGGCGCTTACCCCACTCTCATTTTCCATCCCGTAACTCCTCGCCAGCCTCTCCGACTGTAAGGGTGAAATGACATCCAACAGAGAGAGGTTTTATGTTTAACCCCGTCTTTTCATCCTTCTGGCGTCTCTTTCGAGTGCTTCCGCTCTTTGCGGGTCTGCTGCTCGCCGCCTGCGCGCCCATGACACTTCCAGATGAGGCCAACGTCCTGCGATCGGCGGCCCGCCAGCCGGCAAGCCGTGGCATGGATGACAGCCTGACTCGAACGCTTGAGCCGACGCATACGCAAATTGGCGGCACCGGCACCGTCGAGCCAACCCATACTCCGCAGCCCGGCATGACGGGCACGCCCGTCCCCACCCCGACCGCTATGGCTAGAGCAGAGATCGAGTTCACCGGCACCGTCAGCGCCATCAGCGGCGAAGTGTGGACGGTCAACGGCGTCCGCGTCATCGTCACCCCCCAGACCGAGATCAAGGGCAACCCCCAGGTCGGCAGCGCCGTCAAGGTCGAAGGCCGCCTCCAGGCCGACGGCTCGGTCATCGCTCGCGAGATCAAGGCCCTCCCGGCCGCGACCCGGACGCCTGTGGCCGGCAACGAGGTCGAGTTCACCGGCACCGTCAGCGCCATCAGCGGCGAAGTGTGGACGGTCAACGGCGTCCGCGTCATCGTCACCCCCCAGACCGAGATCAAGGGCAACCCCCAGGTCGGCAGCGCCGTCAAGATCGAAGGCCGCCTCCAGGCCGACGGCTCGGTCATCGCTCGCGAGATCGAGAAAGCCGACAGCGATGATGACCACAGTGGTCGCGGCGGCAGCGACGATGACCGAAGGGGTGACGACGACGATCATAGAGGACGTGGCCGCGGCGGTGATGATGACGACGATGACGATGACGACGATGACGACGACCGCAGTGGCAAAGACAAACCGTAGGGCGATCATCGGGTTGAGGCAAAAATGAACGGTGCACGACGCGCGCGGGATGTGTCGTGCACCGCCGTTTTTCACCGTTGCTATAATCGGCGACATGCCCTCAGCAGAACTAAATGAGAAAACCCTGCTGGAGCAAGCCCGCCAGCTGGATGAGCACGCCCTAAGTGAGATTCACAACCGTTACTATGGTGAGATTTACCGCTACGTTCTGTATCGCACTGGGCGCACCGAAGTGGCCGACGATCTAGCCAGCGAGGTCTTCCTTCGTTTCTTGGACAACCTCCACACGGGCCGCACGCCGCAGGTCACCTTGCGTGGCTGGCTCTTTGGCGTCGCCCGCAACCTGGTGGCCGATCATTTCCGCCATGCGCCCCGTGAACAGGCTGAGTTGGATGAAACCTTCGCCGCGCCCAGCACGACCAGCGCCGAGGCTGAACACAACCTGCAGGCGCGAGCGGTACGCACGGCGCTGCGCCGGCTTACTCCCGAACAGCAACACACACTGGTGCTGCGTTTTGGTGAGGGGCTGTCGGTGGAAGAAACGGCGCAGAGCCTGGGTAAATCGGTGAATGCAGTTAAGGTGTTGCAGTTTCGGGCGGTGGCTTCTTTGAGACGTCTAGTTGAATTGGACAAGACATCGTGATAGATGAGCAGCTGATCGAAGCGTTTGACGATTGCCTACGAGCGCTCGAGGCCGGGGTCCCGCTGGACGCCGCACTGTCCCGCTACCCGCAGTTCGCCGACGACCTCCGCCCGATGCTGCTGACCGTACAGACCGTTCGGCCGCTTCAGCCCCTGCGCGTGCCAAAGCAAAGCGAAGAGGCCAGCCTGGCCAGACTGCTGACCCGCGCCCGTGACCTGCGTCGGCAGACGCGGCGCGGCTTTTCCTTCTGGCCGCAACTGACCCTCGTTGCCCGGCTGGCCCTGATCATCCTCGTCCTAATCGCCGGCGGGATTGGCGCGGCCTCCGTCTCGGCGCAGGCGCTGCCCGGCGACCTCCTCTACACCGTCAAACGCGCGATCGAGCGAACCCAGCTCACCTTCGCCGATGCGCCTACGCGAGCCGTGTTGGAACAGCAGTTTGAGCAACGCCGCCTGGCGGAGACACAGGCCGTGATCACACAGAGGCGCGAAGTCGAGGTCGAGTTTACCGGGCGGGTGCAGGCCGTCACCGGCGAGCGCTGGCTCATTTCCGGTTTTACTGTGCAGGTGCGCGCCGGCCTGGTGGGCGATATTGGCCTCGGTGACACGGTGAAGGTCTGGGGTCGGACACAGGCGGATGGCGTGATCGTCGCCTCGCGGTTGGAGAAACGCATCGAGGGCATCGCGCCAACGCCAAGCGCGACACCGCCGGACCCAACTCAATCGCTGATCGTTAGCACGCCGACGCCGCAAGTGACGCCGACCGATACCCTCAACCCAACCGCCACACGCCTGCCGGCGACCAACACCCCCGCGCCGCCAGCCAGCACACCCACCGCTACAGTTACACCGAGCCAACCGCCGGCAGCCACACCAACGCCTGGGTCCGGCGGCGCCGGCCCCTCCCCTTCCAACACGCCTCAACCTACAGAGAGCGAGACGCCGGAGCCGGCAGAGATCGAGTTCGAGGGCGTCGTCGAATCCACCGGCGATGTGTGGGTGATCGGTGGCCGGGCCGTGGTCGTCAATGCGCAGACCGAGTTTCGCGGTAACCCGCAACTGGGAGACTTGGTGGAGGTCAAAGCCTGGCAGTTGCCTGACGGCACGCTGATCGCACGCCGTATCGAAAAGGAGGATTGAGCTGCGGCCCGGAACAAGAAGGCGGCTGCCCGTGCGGGCAGCCGCCTTTTCTTTCAGCACTTTCAGCGGCGGCGCTTACTCCTCACTGCGGCGCAGGCCCGCCAGCAGCATCACATAGTACAACAGGGTGGCGATGGACGAGACCAGCGCGGCGATGTACGTCAGCGCGGCGGCATCCAGCACTTTGGCAACGCCGGAGCCTTCATCTGCCGTGATGAAGCCGGCGTTGACCAGGATCTCCTTGGCGCGGCGGCTGGCATCGAACTCCACCGGCAGCGTGATCAGCGAGAAGAGCGTGGTCGCCCCGAAGAGCAACACACCGAGCAGGGCAATATTCCAGCCCAGCGCGCTACCCGCCGAAGCCAGGAAGAAGCCGGCCATGAACACCAACGGGCCGAGGAACGAGCCAAACTGCACCACCGGCACCAGAGCCGAACGAATCTGGAGCGGCGCATAACCTTCTGCATGCTGGAGGGCGTGGCCGGCTTCGTGTGCGGCAATGCCCACCGCTGCCACCGAGGGCGTGTCATAGTTCTGTGGCGAGAGGCGTAGCGTCCTGCTCAGCGGATCGTAGTGGTCGCTCAGGAAGCCGGGCGTGCGCTCTACTCTGATGTTGTGCAAGCCATAGGCGTTGAGCATCGCGCGGGCGACAGCGGCGCCGGTGTTGCCGCGCCCGGTGAAGACCTGCGAATACTTGTTCACCGCCGAGGACACCCGCCACTGTGCCCACAAGCCGAACAGTAGGGCCGGGATGGTCAGGATCAAATACAACGGGTCAAAAATCGGGAACAACATGGGAAACCTCCGGGTTGATTACTTCGCCAAGATCGAGCGTAGTATAGGGGGATGCTTGTTAACGAAGAGTAAGCGGTGTAGAAGGGTCAGGTTAAAGTCGCACATCTTCCTTGCAGTCTGCGCTCAGCGGATAAATGCCACGACCGACTGCTGCGCCAGTTGCAGCAGTGGGCCGGGGAGCAGGCCAAGCAGGAACGTCGCCACGGCAGCCGCCCCCACGGTTGCGGTGATCAGCGGCTGCCACTGCACGTCACCCGCACCCGGGCGCATGAACATCAGCACCACCACGCGCAGATAGTAATAAGCGGAGACCAGCGAGGTGACTACGCCGATCACCGTCAGCCAGAGATAGCCGGCGTCAACGGCGGCCTGGAACACCGTTACCTTAGCGATGAAACCGGAAGTCGGCGGCAGGCCGGTGAGCGAGACCATGAACACGGCCATGCCAAGCGCCAGGGCCGGCTGGCGGTTGAACAGGCCGGCGTAGTCGTCGAGCGCCAGGCCCTCCCGTTCGCGCCGCTCGACGGCCAAGACCACCGCCCAGGCGCCGAGCGTGGTCAGCGCGTAAGCCAGCAGGTAGAACAGCGCCGCGCCTACCGCTGCGCCGCTCAACTGCGCATTGCTGGCCGCCGGCAGGGCCATCAGGAGGTAACCCGCGTGCGCGATACTGGAGTAGGCCAGCATCCGTTTAATGTTGCTCTGGGCGATGGCGGCGAAGTTGCCCAGAATCATCGTCAGCGCCGCGAGGAGCGCCAGGGCGCCGGCCCATTGCGGCGTGATTGCCGGGAAGGCGGTAACGAACAGCCGCAGCAACGCGGCGAACCCGCCCACCTTAGCGCCGACCGCCATGAAGGCCGTCACCACCGACGGTGCGCCGTCATACACATCCGGCGTCCACATATGGAAAGGCACGGCGGCAACTTTGAAGGCCAGCCCCACCAGCAGCAACGCCGCGCCGAGCATCAGCAGCAGGCTGCGCTCGGCCGCCAGAACCTCCGCCAGGCTGGTGGAGCCGGTTGCGCCGTAGATGAGCGCCACACCGTAGATGAAGAAGCCGGAGGCAAAAGCACCCAGCAGAAAATACTTCATCGCCGCCTCTTCGGAGGCGAGGCGCGGGCGCGCCAGGCCGGCCAAGATGTAGAGCGGGATGGAAAGCAGCTCCAGCGCCAGGAAGACGATGAGCAGGTCGGCGGCCTGGCTCATCAACACCATGCCGCTGACGGAGAGCAACAGCAAGATGTAAAACTCGCTGCGCGCCAGGCCGGCTCGGGGCAGGTAGCTGAGCGCTAGCAGGATGACGATGGCCGCGCTGAACAGAGAGAGCAGCGTGAGGAACGCGGCGAAGCCGTCCGCCACGATCAACCCGCCGAACGCTTCCCACCGCCCGCCCGCCGGCCAGGGGAGCAGGCCCGCTCCCGCGCCGAGCACGCCCACTAGCGCCAGCCAGCCGGTGAGTTGCTTGCGGTTGGCGGGCACGAACAAATCGGCCAGCATCAACACACACGCCCACGCGGCGAGGAGGAGGGCAGGGAGGAGAACGATGAAGTCGGTTTGAGTCATGAGACCTGGAAAGTAGCAAGTAGTCAGCTTTGGGTGACGCGCTCGAGCAGATCTGTTAAACCCAGGCGCACGGCCCAGCCGCGCAGGTAGTCGAGATCAAGTTTTTCCTGCTGGACACGCCAGACGCCCACAATGTCACGCCATTGCGTATCGCTTTCCGATTGCTGATACCAAAGCAGCTTGGACAAGATCACATCTTCTGGCGACAGCATCCAAATGTCTTTGCCAAAGACCGACACACGCTGTCGCCGGGCGAAACGCTCCCGCGCAAAGTCCGTGTCCTCCAACGGCCAAAAGTCAACCTTGAGGCCGGTTGTCGGATCGATGACATTGAAAAACTGTTTCAGCGCTGCCGCTTCTTCGATCCATACAGCATCAGCATAAAATGGCGGTGGAAATGCCTGCGCGAGTTGTCGAGCTTGATCCACAGTCAAGTCTGCGACAATATCAATATCGTGCGTGGTTCGCGGCATCCCGTAGGAAATCGAAGCCCATGAACCGGTAATGGCGTAAGGAATGCCGGCCTGGTCCAGGGCTTCAATTGCTTGCAGCAGCAGGCGGTGTTGTTCCATCGAGCAGCAGGATGCGCCGAGCGACTTCGCCGCGCACCTGAGCCTCAGACCAGTCAGGATGATCGCGTCGAACCCCGGCGCAGGCCATCTCGACTGCCATTTGCCAAAGCTCCATCGCGATGCGGACGCGTTGCTCGACGCTCTTCCGGCGCAGACTTTCGATATAGAACTGCTCTGCTTCTCGCGTCGCAAAGTCACCCAGCGCTGAGTGGTGCATTAATTTCCACTCGCTATCTTCCCGCTAGCGCCGCCGCCTGCAACCCTGCCGCCAGTTCGTTCACTGCCGGCGCCATCAGGTCGAAGAAGGGTTGCGGGTAGAGGCCGATCCAGAAAATCAGGACGAGCAGCGGGATCAGCAAAGCCAGCTCGCGCGACGTCAGATCGGTGAGCGCCTTATTCTCCGCCCGGGTCACCCCGCCCTGGAACATCTTCTGAAAATACCAGAGCAGGTAGATGGCGGCCAGGATGACGCCCACGGCGCCCGCCGCCGCAAAAAGCCAACTTCCATAAGCGCCGTTCGGAGCGGCGGCCCCCCAGGCGCCCAGCAGAATCGTAAACTCACCGACGAAGCCGTTGAGGCCGGGCAAGCCGAGGGACGAGAGCACCACCACCAGCGAGGCCGCAGCGTAGGCTGGCATCACCTTCCACAGCCCGCCGAACTCAGACAGCAGCCGCGTGTGTCGCCGTTCGTAGATGAAGCCGACTAGCAGGAACAATGCGCCCGTGCTCAGGCCGTGGTTCACCATCTGCAAAATCGCGCCCTGCAAACCCAGCGGGTTGAGGGCGAAGATGCCGAGCATCACGAAGCCAAGGTGGCTGACCGACGAGTAGGCCACCAGCTTCTTCGCATCGGGTTGCGCGTAAGAGACGATTGCGCCATATAGGATGCCGATGACCGCCAATACACCGAAGAGCGGCGCGAGCCGCACGGCCACTTCGGGGAACAGGCCGAGGTTGAAGCGCACAAAGCCGTATGTGCCCAGCTTGAGCAGCACGCCTGCCAGGATGACGGAGCCGGCGGTGGGCGCTTCCACGTGCGCCTCGGGCAGCCAGGAGTGCAGCGGCCAGAGCGGCACTTTGATCGCGAAGGCCAGGGCACAGGCCAAGAAAGGCAGCAGTTGCACGCCCGCCGGGATGCCGCGCGCCATCAGCTCCGGCATGGAGAATGTGCCGTAGGTCAGGCCGAGCCAGAGGATGGCAACCAGCATCAGGATCGAGCCGGCAAAAGTGTACATGAAGAACTTGACCGCCGCCAGCGTGCGCCGTTCGCCGCCCCAGATTCCAATCAGGAACACCATCGGCAGCAGCGTGAACTCCCAGAAGATGTAGAACAGAAACAGATCCAGCGCCACGAACACGCCCACTATGCTCACTTCCAGCAGCAGGAAGAGAATCATGAACTCTTTGACCCGCTCCTCGACGGCGTGCCAGGTGGAGGCGATGGCGATAGGTGTGAGGAAGGTGGTGAGCAGGACGAGCAATACGCTGATGCCGTCTACGGCCAAGTGATACTCGACAGCCAACCGGCCAAGGGCGAACCACGGCGCGCGCACCGCCAGCTGGAAGCCGGGATCGCCTGCGCGGAACTGCGCCAGCATTACCAGCGAGAGCGCGAACACGATCAGCGACGCGCCCAGCGCTGTCCAGCGCAGCGCGTCCTTCCGCTCGGCGGGGATGAAGGCGAGCGCCACCACGCCGACGAGGGGGAAGAAGGTGACGAGGGTCAGGGTCGAAAAGAGAACTTGCATGAAGATGACACGCTTTGCATCACGAAGCCCGCAACGCACGCCCGGCCCGGAACCCGGCCGCACGCAGGCCGGCGGTTATTTCACCACCCAAAAATAGGCCAGCACCGCCACCACGCCCAGGAACATGACCAGCGCATAGCCGCGGGCATAACCCAACTGAAAGTGCGAGAAGCGGCTCGCCAGTTGGCGGGCCAGGTCGCCTAGGCTGTTGAACGTCATGTCAATACCGCCCAGGTCAAGGGCGCGGGCGGTGAGCTGCGCCAGCGCCTCGAACGGCCTGACGAACAACACGCCATACAATTCGTCCACATACCACTTGCGGCGCAGCACCTCGAAGAGCGGGCTTTGTAACGGGTCGCGGTCAGCGGCGCTAGCGTATGCCCGGTTATACAACGCATAGGCCAGCGCCAACCCCGCCAGCGACAGCGCCGTTGCCAGGCCCGCGACCAGCCAGTTGAACAGCGGGGCCTCTGCCTTGCCCAGCGTGTAGCCGAGCCAGGTCTTGAAGGCCAGCGCGCCCGTATAGCCTGCCTCGCTGAACTGTGGCAGGTTGAGTACGCCGCCGGCCACGGACAGGATGGCCAGCACGATCAGCGGCGTGGTGATCACCGGCGGACTCTCGGCGGCGTGCACGGCGGCTGCGGTGCGCGGCTTCCCAAAGAAGACCATGAGCAACTGCCGACCCATGTAGAACGCGGTCAAGAACGCAGCCAGCAGCAGGATGAAGAAGATCGGCCGGTTGTGCGTGAAGGCATCCAGAAGGATTTCGTCCTTGGAGAAGAAGCCGGAGAGCGGCGGCAGGCCGGCCAGCGCCAGCGCGCCGATCAGGTAAACCCACTTCGTGACCGGCAGCCGCGCCCACAGCCCACCCATGTTGCGCATGTCCTGCGGATCAAGATGATCGTGTGTGTGGTGGGCGCCGCGTTCGAGCGCCTGGATGACCGAGCCGGAGCCGAGGAAGAGCACCGCCTTGAAGAAGGCGTGCGTCACCAGGTGGAACATGCCGGCGACGTACGCGCCCAAACCCACCGCCGCGACCATGAAGCCGAGCTGCGAGATCGTGGAATAGGCCAGCACGCGCTTGATGTCCATCTGCGCAACCGCGATGGTGGCGGCAAAGAGGGCGGTGATGGCCCCGACCCAGGCGACCACGCTGAGGCTGATCGCCGAGGCTTCGAACAGGAGGTGCGTGCGCGTGATCATATAGATGCCCGCCGTCACCATCGTTGCGGCATGGATGAGGGCGGAGACCGGCGTCGGGCCGGCCATGGCATCCGGCAGCCAGACGTACAGCGGCACTTGTGCGCTCTTGCCGGTCGCGCCGAGCAGCAGGAGAAGCGTGATGGCCGGCAGCACCCACGCTTCCAGCCGCACCGTCTCAAGCCGCTCAAACACGACGGCGAAGGTCAGCGAGCCGAAGCTCCAGAAGATCAGGAACATCGCGAGCATCAGCCCGAAGTCGCCGAGGCGGTTGACGACGAAGGCTTTCATCGCCGCACGCGCGTTGCCCAGGCCGCCCTCGCCCTTCTCGAACCAGAAGCCGATGAGCAGATACGAACACAGGCCCACGCCCTCCCAGCCAACGAACATCGTCAGGAAGCTATCGCCGCTGACCAACACCAACATGGTGGCGAGGAACAGGTTGAGATAGACGAAGAAGCGCGTGTAACGACCCTCGTCGCCGTTGTGGCGCACGTCCTCGCGCATGTAACCCAGCGCATAGAGGTGGATGAGCGCGCCGACGCCGGTGACCACCAGCATCATCGTGACCGAGAGCGTGTCCACCAGGAACGACCATTCCACCCGCAACGCGCCGACGTGCAGCCATGTGGCGAACGGGACGGTGACCGGTTGAAAACCGTTGCCTGCCAGCGCCGCGAACTGTGTCAGCGCAATGCCGAACGAGGCAACCGAGGCGCCAACGGCCAGCAGCCCGGCGCGCGCACCACCCAGCCACCTGCCAAACAGGGCGTTGACGGCGAACCCCGCCAGCGGGATGAGGATGAGGAGGGGGACGAGAGCGAACATTGGTTTCCCCAATCTCTACTCTCCAATCGCCAAACCAAGGAAATTGGAGAGCAGAGATTGGCTATCCTTTCAGCTGACTCAGCTCATCCAGATTGATGTTCTGGCGAGTGCGGAAGATGGCAACGATGAGGGCCAGGCCGACTGCCACTTCCGCCGCTGCCACCACGAGGATGAAGAAGACGAACACCTGTCCTCGCACATCCAGAAACTGCCGCGCGAAAGCAATGAACGCCAGGTTAGCCGAGTTCAGCATCAACTCCACCGACATAAAAACGATCAGCGGGTTGCGGCGCGTGAGCACGCCGGTAACCCCGAGCGCAAACAATGCCGCCGAAAGCAGAACGAAGTAAGACGTGGGAAGGGTGGGGAACATGCGAGCATCAATACTCAGTCATCCGTCTGCCGGAGACCGACGACTAAGGCTTCTCCTCATCGCGCGTCAGCACAATGGCGCCGACCAGGCCGGCGATCAGCAAAAACGCCGCCACCTGAAACGGCAGCACGAAGTCGGTGAAGAGCGTCCGGCCAATGGCCTGCGGGTCGCCAAAGGCGCGCGCCGCCGCTGCCTCGGTGAAGGCGGGCGGCGCCGGGCCGACGCCGTTGCTCAGAAAGAAAAAGGCCGCCAGGCCGACGAACAACACCGCCAGGAAGAGCGTCCACAGCGGCTGGTTGCGCAGGACATTGCGTTCCTGTTTCACCAGCTCCGCGCCGAGCAGCATGATGACGAAGAGGAAGAGCACCATGATCGCGCCGGCGTACACCGTCACCTGCACCATGGCGATAAACGGCGCGCCCAGCCACAGAAAGAACAGCGCCACGGTAGCGAAGTTCAGCACCAGCCACAGCGCCGAGTGGACAGCGTTTTTGCTCAGCAGCATCATCACCGCCGAGCCGAGGGCGACGGCGGCAAGCAGGGCGAAGGCAATGAACTCGGGGGAAAGAAAGCTCGGCATCTCTGATTGCAGATTTCAGATCGCAGATTGCGGATTGCAGATTGACTGGCAATCAGAAATCAGCCATCAAAAATCGAAAATCAATCGGGGTTGTTCATATCCGGGATGGCCCGGTCAAAGGCATGCTCCGGCACCTGCTGCGGTGTGGGCCGACCGCCTTCCGGCACGGGCACGAGCAACTGCTCCTTGGTGATGATGGACGAGCGCCGGTCGTAGTAGGATAGCTCGTAGTTGTTCTCCAGCACGATAGCTTCGGTCGGGCAGGCGTCCTCGCAGAAACCGCAATAGATGCAGCGCAGCAGGTTGATCTCGTAGGTGCTGGCGTAGCGCTCGCCGGGCGAGTAACGCGCCTCGTCGGTGTTCTCGCCGGCCTCCACAAAGATGGCGTCTGCGGGGCAGGCCGCCGCGCACAACGCACAGCCAATACACTTCTCCAGCCCGTTGTCGTAACGCTTCAGTTCATGACGGCCCTTGAAACGCTGGGCCACCGGCTTCTTGACCTCGGGATACTCGTATGTCTCCGGAGGCTTGACGACGTTCTTCGCAGTCGTGAAATATCCTTTGAGAATGTCGAACATCTCGGCTTCCTAAAAATAACGCGCCTTCGTCAACGCCGCGCCACCGCCGCCCCCCCATCCCCTTCAGGGAGCGCGGGAGTGGTCGGCGCCCGGCGCCGGGAGCGCGACCAACTCCACAGCGTGCCAATGACCACTCCCACGCCGATCAGGCCCAACATCCCGCCCAGGATCAGCTGATCGCCCAGCAGCGCCGCGCCGGTCACCAGCACACTGGCCAGCGCCAGCTCGAACAGCACCTTCCAGTTGAGTGCCATCAGCCGATCGTAACGCAGGCGCGGCAGGGTGGAACGCGTCCAGATCATAAAGATCAGCGAAGCGATGACCTTGCCCCAAAAGTAGATCGGTCCAAGCCACGGGAGCTGATAGACGAACGGGCCCTGCCAGCCGCCCAGGAAGAGCGTGACGAAAATGGCGCTGACGCCGATCATCTTGACGTATTCGGCCATGAAGAACAACGCGAACTTCATACCGGAGTATTCGGTGTGGTAGCCGGCGGTCAGCTCCTGCTCGGCCTCCGGCATATCGAAGGGCGCGCGGTTGGTCTCGGCCAGGCCGCAGAGGTAGAAGATGATCGCCGCCAGCGGCTGTAACACGATGAACCATACGCCGCTCTGCGCGTTGACGATGTCCAGCATACTCATCGAGCCGGCCAGCATCAGCGGCCCGACAATCGCCAGGCCCAACGGCAACTCATAACTCACCATCTGAGCGGCGGAGCGCAGGCCGCCCAGCGTGGCGTACTTGTTGTTGGACGCCCAGCCTGCCAGCGTCACGCCGTACACGGCGACGGAAGCGACGGACAGGATGTACATCATGCCCACGTTCAGGTCGGCCAGGCCGAGCGGCATGGGATCATCCGGCGAACGCCACGGCACAGGCACGGGCGGCCCCCAGGGAATGACGGCCATGATGACCAGCGCCGGGATGACGGTGATGATCGGCGCGAGCAGGAAAATGAAGCGGTCCGCGCCGGCTGGGATCAGTTCCTCCTTGAAAATCAGCTTGATGCCGTCCGCCACGGGCTGCAATAAGCCGAACGGCCCAATGCGGTTGGGGCCGATGCGCGTCTGCAACTTGGCCGCCACTTTGCGCTCGGCCCACGTCAGGTAGGCGAAGCCGGTCAGCAGCACGACGGTGCTGATGAGGGATTTGACAAGCCATTCGACGATCAGAACCCAGTCCATGGTCATAATCTTCCCAGCAACAACCCGGCCTCGATCAGCTTACAACGGCAACCGCCGGCGCAATCATCGCCGGCGTTGGTTCGGCGGGTGTGGGGACACCGAGGCCGCGCGGCATCAACACCACGCCTTCCGGCGCGTGCTCCGCCACCCGCGCCTTCACCACGACGTTCGCACCGTCGAAACTCACCGCCACTTCATCACCATCCGCCACGCCCAGTTGCGCCGCGTCGGCGGGATGCACGACGAGGTGCGGCGGCGGCACGCGCGGATGCATCAAACGTGATGGCTGAAAAGTCGTGCCCCGGTCATACAGCCAGGTCGTAGGGATGAGCGTCAGGCCCGCCGGCGTGGGGACGGGAGATTTGACTTCGTGCGGTGTGAGCGCTATCCCGCGCTCGGCGCCGGACTTGAGCGGCACGCCCAGGCCCTGCTCGTTATTATAGGATGTGCCGCCGTAATACGAGTCGCGCCCGCCCACGTCTGGCCACTGCTTCTCCACTCTCGCCAGCTCGCCGTAGTCCAGACCGACGTATGCCGGCACGGTCTTCGCAATCTCCAGAAAGATTTGCGCCGGAAAGCGCGGCACGCCGACGCCGATCTGCGCGCCAATGAGGGCCGCGATCTCGCAGTCCGGCTTGCTCTCGCCCTTGGCGGGGACCGCCGGGTAGAAGCGCTGCACACGCCGTTCGCCGTTGGTGTACGTGCCCTCGCGCTCGGCCCAGGCCGCCGCCGGCAGAACGACGTCGGCACGTCTGGCCGTCTCAGTGAGGAATAACTCCTGCACAACGGTGAAGGCAGGGAGCACCTCCAGCGCGCCGTCACCCACCGGGTCGGCGGCGATGATCCAGGCTGCGGACGCATTGGCGAAGGCAGCCTCCAGGCTGCGGCCCGAGGGGAGCACGCCCATATCCCACGCGCCCATCGTGTTGGCGCGCGGCCAGACCGCGATCAGGCCGTTATTCGGTCTGCCGTAGTGTTGGGTGGTGATGAGCAGGTTGGCGCAGGCCTGAGCCAGCGCCGTGCTGCCGGCGAAGTCCAGGCCTTCGCGACCAAACAGGATCAGGGCATCCTCGGCTTTGGCGAACGCATCCGCCGCCTCGCTCGAGCCGGCCACCAACATGCCGAGCACAGTGGCCACTTCGTGGCCATACGCGTAGCGTACCTTGAACGTCGCCGCCCGGTCGAGCTTGGTCGGGCGGCCGTTGGCGACGATGAGCGTCGCGCCCCGGTCGGCGGCCTGCTTCACGCGCAGCCACCAGATCGGCGCTTCCTCTTCCAGATCGGAGGCGATCACCAGGATGGCCGCGCCCTTGCCCAGGGTGGAGAAGTTTGTGCCCACGCCGACGCCGACCAGCTGCACCAGATCGCCGCCGCCCATGTTCGAGTTCAACTCGACCCCGCCGCCGAGTCCCTGGACCACCTTCTTCACCGCAAACAAGTCTTCATTCGCCAGTCGGTCGCCGAGCAGGGCGGTCAGCCCTCGGCCTGCCGCCCTGAACTTCTCGCCGATGAGGGCGAGCGCCTCCGCCCAGGTCGCCGGCGTCAGCGCGCCGTTCCGGCGGATGAGGGGCGTGCGCAGCCGTTCGGCGCTTTCCACAAAGTGGTGGCCAAAGCGGCCCTTATCGCATATCCAGATCTCGTTGACCTGCTCGTTCTGGCGCGGCATGACGCGCTTGATGACGGGCCGGCCGCCGCTCTTCGCTTCGCGCCGACTGCTGAGCGCCACATTGCAGCCGACCGGGCAGTGATTGCAGATCGAAGCCGCCGACATCAACTCCCAAGGGCGCGCGCCGAAGCGGAAGTCGCGCGTGGTCAGCGCGCCTACCGGGCAGATGTCGGTGGTGTTGCCGCTGAACTTGCTGTCGAAGCCCGGCTCGGAGAAGGTGATGATTTCGAGCTTGCGGCCGCGCTCATAGAAGCCGAGCACGTGGTCGTCCACGATTTCGTCGCAGAAACGCGTACAGCGCGCGCACTGGATGCAGCGCTCTCGATCAAGGTAGATCAGGGCTTCATCCGGCCGGCCGAGGGGCACGTGCTTCTCCAGACGCATTTTCTCCTCGAAGAGAAAGCGGCTCTGGCCGGGGCCGTGGCGCAGGGTGAGGTTCTGCAATGGACACTCGCCGCCCTTGTCGCAGATCGGGCAGTCGAGCGGGTGCGAAGTCAGGAGAAACTCAATGATGTCGTCGCGGCCCTCTTTCACCTTGAGGCTGTTGCCGATGACGACCATGCCCTCTTCGACGGGCGTGGTGCAGGCAGTCTCCAGCTTCGGGCCAAAGGCGAGCTTGGGATGACCCTGCTCGTCCAGCGCCACCTGCCCGGTGACGCGGTCTCGCTGCACGCGGCCCACTTCCACCAGGCACATCCGGCACATCCCCACCGGCTTCAGCTTGGGATGGTAGCAAAAGACGGGGATATCGTTATCAATACGCTTGGCGGCATCTACAATCAGGGTGCCCTTCGGCACGGAGACTTTGACGCCGTCAATCGTCAGGGTTACAAGATCAGCCATAAACTCATCGAAGGATGAAGGACGAAGGATGAAGGATGAAATTCATAAATCGTCGGGGTCACAAGATCAGCCATAAACTCATCGGCCTTTAGCCAGCGCCTCTTCCTTTTTCGCGACAGGCCGTGGCGCCGGAGCAGGCTTCGCCGTCGGGGCCGCTTTCTTCGGCGCAGCATCACGGGTATGTGCGTCGAAGTCGGCGCGGAAGGCCTTGAGCGCTGAGAGCATCGGCGTCACCGCGAATTCGCCCAGCGGGCACAGGCATTTGTTCTGGATCTGCGCAGCGACGTTGGCCAGCAGGTCCACGTCGGCCTTGTTCACCTCGTTGCGGTTAAGGCGCTCCAGGATATTGAGCATCCAGTATGTGCCCTCGCGGCAGGGGGTGCACTTGCCGCACGACTCGTGTTTGAAGAAGCGGGTGGTCTTGAGCGTCACCCAGGCCAGGTCCACCGTCTCATCCAGCACGATGACCGAGGCCGAGCCGAGCATCGCGCCCTTGGCTGCCACCGATTCATAATCAAGCGGCAGATCCAGGACGGACTCATCCACCGGCAGCACCACCGAGGACGCGCCGGCCAGCATCACGGCCTTCACTTTTTTGTTGCCCGGCAGGCCGCCGCCCTGCGTAAAGAGCAGCTCACGCAGGGTCACGCCCAGCGGCAGTTCATAGTTGCCCGGTTTGTTGATCCGGCCCGAGAGGCAGAAGATTTTCGTGCCGGGGCTTTTCTCGGTGCCGTATTTCTTGAACTCCGCCGCGCCGTGCTGCAGGATGTAGGGCACGTTGGTCACCGTCTCGGTGTTGTTGACGACCGTAGGCTTGTTGTACAGGCCCTTATCCGCCGGGAAGGGCGGTTTGAGGCGCGGCTGGCCGAGTTTGCCTTCGAGGGACTCGAGCAGCGCGCTCTCTTCGCCGCAGATGTACGCGCCCGCGCCCAGGTGATGATAGAAGTCGAGGGAGTAGCTCGTGCCAAACAAGTCCCGACCCAGGAAGCCGCGCGCGTACAGCTCCGCCACGCACTTCTCGAGGCCGGCGACGATGTCCCAGTATTCGCCGCGCACGTAGTTGTAGATCACGTTGGCCCGCGAGGCGTAGGCCGTGATCATCGCCCCCTCCAGGAACTGGAAGGGGTTCCGGGTCATGATCTCGCGGTCCTTGAACGTGCCTGGCTCGGACTCGTCCGAGTTGATGGTGACATAGCGCGGGAAGGAGTCCTTGGTCAGGAACGACCACTTTAGGCCGGTGGGGAAGCCCGCGCCGCCGCGCCCGCGCAGGCCCGAGGCCTTGACCTCGTCAATCACCTGCTGCGGCGTTAGCTGCGTAACGGCCTTCTTGAACGCCTCGAACCCGCCATGCGCCAGATAGACATCCAGCTTGTGAATGTCGGGGGTGTCGCGGTGTCGCAAAAGGATGTACGGCATAGATCAGGATTGGGGATCAGAGATTGAAGTCTTCGATTTCCGATCCCTCGTCTTCTCTCTTCAGCTCATCCAAAATTCGGATCGCCTGCTCCACCGTCATCGGCTTCTCCGGCGATTCGCTCTCGTGAAAGTGGAGGCCGGTGCGGTCCTGGATCTGGAAGCAGGGCGCCTTGTCGCAGGCGCCGATGCACATGACGTGCTCGACGGTGAACGCGCCGTCCGCTGTCGTCTCGTCCCACTTCACGCCCAGGCGCTCGAGCAACGCCGCCGCGAACTCGTCGGCGCCGCGCAGCGCACACGGCAGGTCGGTGCAGATCTGCACCCGGCGTTTGCCCGCCGGCTGATCATGGAACAACGAGTAGAAGCCGACGACGCTCGCCACGTCGGTGGGCGCAACGCCCGTGATCGCGCTGATCTCGCGCATTGCCTCAGGCGTCACATAGCCGTACTCGCTCTGCGCCAGGTAGAGCAACGGCATCACGGCCGAGCGTTTGTGCTCCGGCGGGTAACGGTTGAGGATCTCCCGGATCTGATCGGCGTATTTTTCAGCCAGCATGATCTTGGTGATAGAAAACAGGGAGCCAGACCGTCGGATGACGACCCTCGGCTCTCCGCTATCTATCCACATCTCCCAGCACGATATCAATGGAACCGATCACCGCCACCACGTCGGCGACGTAGTGATTCTTGACCAGGATCGGCAGGGCTTGCAGGTTGATGAACGACGGGGTGCGGAAGTGGACGCGCTGCGGTTTGGGGCCACCGTCGCCGCGCAGGTAAACGCCCAGCTCGCCGCGCGGGGACTCGGTCGCCACGTATACCTCGCCCTCCGGCGCGCTGAAGCCTTCCGTCCACAACTTGAAGTGGTGGATGACCGCCTCCATGCTGCGGCCTAGTTCGGCGCGCGGAGGCGGCGCGACTTTGCGGTTGTCCGTCATCACCGGGCCGGGGCCGACTTTCTTCAGCTTGCCAAGCCCCTGCGCGATGAGGCGCAGGCTTTGCCGGAATTCCTGCATGCGGACAAGATAGCGGTCGTACACGTCGCCGTTCTGGCCGAGCGGCACATCGAACTCGTATTGTTCGTAGCCGCTGTAGGGCATCGCCTTGCGCACATCGTAGTTGACGCCCGAGCCGCGCAGCGAGGCGCCGGTCAGACCCCAGGCCAGGGCATCCGCGCCGCTGATCACGCCGACGCCGCGCGTGCGATCCAGCCAGATGGGGTTGTTGGTCAGCAAAGCTTCGTAGTCGTCCAGCTTTGGCGGCAGGTAATCGAGGAACCAGCGCACCGCGTCTTCGAAGTCGGGCGTGACATCGCGCCACAGGCCGCCGGGCCGGATGTAAGACGTCATCATGCGCTGGCCCGAGATCGTCTCGAAAATGTCCAGGATGTGCTCGCGCTCGCGGAAGCAGTAGAACAGCGGCGATTGTGAAGCGATGTCGGTGGCGTGGGTGCCCAGCCAGAGCAGGTGCGAACCGATGCGTTGCAGCTCGGCCAGGATGACGCGGATGATCTGCGCCCGCTCCGGCACCTCCACGCCCACCAGCTTCTCCACCGCCAGACAATAGGCCAGGTTGTTGCCTAGGTTATTCAGATAATCGAGGCGGTCGGTCATCACCAGCGCCTTGAGGAAGGTCTTGGCCTCCATGTTCTTCTCGATGCCGGTATGCAGGAAGCCGATATCGGGCACGGCGTTGACGATGATCTCGCCGTCCAACTCCAGGATCAGGCGCAGGACGCCATGAGTGCTCGGATGCTGCGGCCCCATGTTGAGCACCATCGTCTCGCCGGTCAGGGCGCGGGGCGAGAGGAGGTGCTTGAGGCTTTCCAGGGTGCCGTCGAGCAGTAGGGTGTTTGGATAAGACATGAGTCAAGGGTCAGGAGTCAGCCTTAGAGCTTATCTCTAAACCTCGCCTTGGCGGGTTGATCCGGGACTGGCGAGGGCAATGCCTTCGCCGGTTCCTCGGTTTAGGTTCTTATCATTCCGGCTTCCGACTTCTCGCTACTCTTTCGCATAGGGTTTCTTGCGGTCAATCTCGTCGAAGTTAAAGGTGAACTGCACTTCCTCGTAGCCGAGCGGGTAATCCTTGCGCAGCGGATGGCCTTCCCAGTCGGCGGGCATCAGGATACGGCGCAGGTCGGGATGGCCGACAACGGTGATACCAAACATGTCGAAGAGTTCGCGTTCCTGCCAGTTGGCGTTGCGATGGACGCCGGTGACGCTGGGCAGGGACGGGTCGTCACCGTGCACGGCGCACTTCACCCGCAGGTTGGTCATCCCCGTCATCTCGCGCAATTGATACACGACTTTGAAGCGCGGCTCGGTGGGGTAGTCGTCGTAGGCGGTCAGGTCGGCGAGGAAGGTGAAGCGCAGGTCGGGCGCCTCCTTGAGAAAGCGCAATACCTCCGCCACGGAGGCTTTCGCCACCGTTACCGTGGTCTCGCCCCGAAACTCCACCACGTCTTCAATTGCGCCGCCGAACCGTTCGCGCAGCGCGGCTATTGCCTGTTCAATCACGGACATGCTAATCGGAAATTTAGCGACTGATGATTGGGTGATTTCAATCGCTCAATCACTCAATCACCCAATGATCACGCCCAGGTCTTCAACTTTTCCTGCCGCACTTTCTGATGCAGCGTAAGGATGCCGTGCATGAGCGCTTCCGGGCGCGGCGGGCAGCCGGCCACATACACATCTACCGGCACAATCTCATCCACGCCTTGCACAATGGCATAGTTGTTGAATATGCCGCCGCAGGAAGCGCAGTCACCCATGGCGATCACCCACTTCGGATCCGGCATTTGATCGTAAAGGCGGCGCAGCACCGGCGCCATCTTACGCGAGAGCCGCCCGGCCACGATCATCAAGTCGCTCTGACGCGGCGAGGCGCGCATCAGCTCCATGCCGAAGCGTGCGAGGTCGTTCTGCGGCGCGGCCACGGTGCTGGCCATCTCGATCGCGCAGCAGGCCAGGCCAAACAGCATCGGCCACATCGAGCCGGTGCGGCCCCAGTTAACGGCCTGCTCGAGCGTGGTGGTCACTATCCCCAGGTTGCCGAGTTTTTGTTCGAGGCCCATATCGCATGCGGGAATTAGGAATTAGGAGTTAGGAATTTGGAGTCAGAATCACTCCCACTCCAGCGCTCCTTTTTTCCATGCCCAGGCAAAGCCGACTAGCAACACACCGACGAAAATCAGCATTTGGACAAAGGCGAAGGCGCCCAGCTCGCGGAACACCACGGCCCAGGGCAGAAAGAACACCACTTCGATATCGAACAGGATGAACAGGACGGCAATAAGGTAGAAGCGCACCGGCATACGGCGCACTGCCGGGCCGAGCGAGCGCATGCCCGACTCGTACGGTTCGCCCTTGCGCCTGCTGGGACGGCGCGGGCCGAACGCATGGCCGATGAGGATAACCAGCACCGCCAGGATCGTCGCAACCGCAATCAGAACCGCAATCGGCAGATAATCCGTGAGCATAGACGCTTTCGGCACAGACAGGACAAGCCGGGGTGGAAGTGTGGGAATTTTATCACAAGCAATGCGACTAAACAGGTTTGGATATGCTTTGCCCCTTAAAAGTCGGGGTTGTAACGATTGTGTCAACTTCCCGTTGACTTAGCTCAGTCCGGCCAGCAGATCAGTCTCTTTGAGGCCATTGAGGGGAAAGCCGGTGAGGGCCCGCGCCAGCACAAAGCGCTCGTAGCCGAATAACCTCAGCCGTTGCGCTTCCGGCACCGAAGTGATGAAGGTTTTCGGCTGGCCGGTGGCCGAGTCGATATCGAATTGCGTCCGATGGCAGGCGAGCGCTGCCAGTTTTCGCTCCAGCCAGTCGCGGATGTCCACCTCGGTCGTGATCTGTTCATCCGGCACGCCGACGAAGCCGAGCACCCGTCCGCCGATCTCCGCCCGGCGGTCGCGGAAGGCCGGGACATGCTCCCTGAAGCTGCGGGGTATGGCGAAGTAGTATAGTTTGGCCGGCTGGTGCGGCGGCAGTCCCAGGTCAACGCTGGGGTCAGCGGCCAGCTCGAAAGCGCGCGTGGTAAAGGTGGAGACGGCAATATGGTCCGGATGGCCGTACCCGCCGCCCGGGTCGTGGGTGATGACGAGCGTCGGCTTCAGGTCACGCATCAACCGGGCCACATCGCGGGCAGCGGCCTCCGGCGGGACCTGCGCCACCCCACCATCCTGGTAGTGCAGACAACGCGGCGCTTCGATCCCCAGTGTGGCGCAAGAACAGGCCAGCTCCTGCAGACGCACTTGCCCCAAGGTCTCACGCGTGGCGGCTTCGTTCTTGATCTGCGCATCCGGGCCGTCGCCGCGCGTGGCGCAAACGACGAAACAGCGCGCTCCACCGGCAGCATACTTCGCCAGCACGCCGCCCGCCGACAACTCGTCGTCCGGATGCGCCACAACGGCGAGCAGGACAAGGTTCCCAGTCATCGCGGCGCCTCAACAAATAGAAAGACCGCCGACCACGGATGGCAGTCCGTGGGCGACGGCCAACGGTCGGTCAACTCACTCAACCGAGATAGTCGCGCAACGCCCGGCTGCGCGTGGGATGGCGCAGCTTGCGTAAGGCCTTGGCCTCAATCTGGCGGATGCGCTCGCGGGTGACGCGAAAGTGCTGGCCCACTTCCTCGAGCGTATGATCCTGTCCGTCCTTCAGGCCAAAGCGCATTTCCAGGACTTCACGTTCACGGTCGGTAAGGATGGCAAGGGCGTTGCGCACCTGCTCGCGCAGCAACTGTTGCGAGGCGACCTCCGCCGGCGCCGGCACCGAGTCGTCTTCGATGAAGTCACCGAGCAGGCTGGATTCTTCCGAACCGACGGGCGTTTCCAGGCTCATCGGCTCCTGGGCGGTGCGCAGGATTTTGCGAACTTTGGCCGCCGCGCGCCGCCACTGGCGGTCGAGCAGAGGGTCCAGCCGCTCGCCCTTGAGCAGCGATTGGCGAATGGCCTGCACCTCCTCCGGCGTCATCAAGTCCTCCAGCGCCACTTCTTCGGAGGTCGGTTCGCGGCCCAGCTCCTGCTGCAACTGGCGCTGCACGCGCATTATGCGGTTGATGGTCTCCACCATATGCACGGGGATGCGGATGGTGCGGGCCTGGTCGGCGATGGCCCGGGTGATGGCCTGTCGGATCCACCAGGTGGCGTACGTGCTGAACTTGTAGCCTTTGGTGGGGTCGAACTTTTCGACGGCGCGCAGCAGGCCGATGTTGCCTTCTTGGATCAGGTCGAGGAAGGAGATGCCGCGCCCGATGTAACGTTTGGCGACGCTGGCGACCAGGCGCAAGTTTGAACGAATGAGGGTCTTGTTGGCTTCATCGTTGCGCTGGGCGACGAGCGAGAACTCCTGGCGCAACACTTTCTCTTCGGGCAGCCAGCTGCGAAAGGTGCGCTTCTGCGGGAAGTGGACGCGCCGGGCGCGGCCATCCTTTTTGTGCTCCAGCGCGTGCAGCAGCTTGGCCTGCACCATCCCCGGCAACAAATAAAGGATGACGAACAGGTGGAAGGCTACTTCGGCCAGCTTGCTCCAGGAATAGTCTTTGCCCCACTGTCCGCTCTGGTTGAGCCAGACGCGCAGGGTCGCCGTCTCGCCGACGTTCCACGTCTCGCGCAGCCGCTGGGCCTCGGCCAGCAACGCCGTCAGGTCCAACATATGGAGGCGGCGCTTGTGTGCTTCTTCGTACAATCTCTGGTAGGTGCGCTCCAGGTCGTCGAAGAGTTCCAGGCAGATGGCTTCGTCCGTGGGCAGGTGTTTGACGCGCGGGTGCGGCTCCTGGTTGATGAGCGTTTGCAGGTGGCGCTCGGCCATCATCTGCGTCGCCAGCCAGACTTCCTGATCCGGCCCGAGCAGCGGCACCTGGCCGATCTCTTTGAGGTACATCCGCACCGGGTCATCGGCCAGCTCCGCCAGGGAGAGGCTGGCTTCATCGAGGCCCTCCTCCTCCTCGATCTCCTCCAACTCTTCCTCGCCCGGCTCGCCTTCGTCGGCGTCGAACGGCATCTCCTCGACTTCCAGCTCGTCGCGTGTCGGATCGAGTTCGTCTTCCAACACGGCTTCCGCCTCGTCGAGGCTCGGCTCTTCCGATTCGACGAAGAGCTCGTCGCCGGTCTCTTCGTCGTTCAGAGTTGACGACAACTTGTTGCCACGGCTACTGCGCTTGGTCATCGCACCGCTATTTTGAAACGCAATGAGGCGAATCTTACCACTAGAGTCGCGCGACGGGCTTGGGGAGGGCGCCTTTGCTGCGCGTCCGGGGCGAAAAAGCGCGGTCCACCTTGGCGCGCTCGCTCGCCAACCGCACCAGCTCCGCCTGATAGAGTTCAGCCAGCATATCGCCTTGTTCGCGCGCGTCTTCGGCCAGGAAACGCAGCCGGTTCAACTGCTGCTCCAGCGCGCGCCGACGCAGCCGCAACGCAGAATTCAGCAAATCGTCTTTGAGCTTCAGATCATCGGCCTGGCGCACGTCGGCGGCCAGCAGCGCCTCCAGCCGAGCCTGGAATGGCGCGCCGAGATTATGCCGCAAATGTTCGGAAGGTTCAACGTCAATTTGCTCGAGGGCGGCGTGCAAAGCCTGCAGGATCAGCTGCAGCTCGGTGTCCATGAAATCGTCCGGAGCGAGCTTGTCCAGGCCGAGCGACTGTAAGTCCCGGTCGAGCTGGTAGAGGGCCTCGGGCTGGCGCAGAAGCAGGCTGAGGCAATACGTTTCCAGCTTGGAGGCTTCGAACCTGGCAGTGGGAGGCTGGGGTGCGACGGCCGGTCGCGGCGCGGTTGGGCGCCGGGCTGGCTTCGGCGTCCGCGAGGCCAGAAGGTTTTCGTTGATTTTGAGCAGGCGCGCCAGCTTCTGCCGGTACGTATCGCGCTCGATCGAGTCGGCCACATCGTCAATCAGCGGCAGCACAGCGTCGGCCACTTCGGCCTTGGTCTTCGGATCATCCAGGTTCTTGCCGGCGGTCAGCACGCGGATGACGTACTCCACGACCGGTTCGGCGGCCTCCACGCAGCGCCGCCACTCTTCCGGGCTGCGCCGGATCACGTCGTCCGGGTCGAGGCCGGGGGGCAGCGTCATGATGCGAATGTCCGCGCCCAGCCGGCCCTCCACCCGCACCAGCCCGCGCGGGTCGAAACTGACCTCGCTTTCGCGATCGAAGGCCTCGCGCGCTACCATCAGCCCACGCAACGTGGCGGCGTCGCCGGCCTCGTCTGCGTCCAGCGCCAGCAGGATGCGCTTGGCGTGTTTCTTGAGCAGACGCAACTGGTGCTCGGTCAGGGCCGTGCCCTGCGACGAGACCACGTTGCTGAAACCGGCCTGGTGCGCGGCGATAACGTCCAAATTGCCCTCGACGACGACGGCCGCGCCTGCCTCACGGATGGCCTTGCGGGCCAGGTGCAGGCCGAACAGCGTGCGGCCCTTGTCGAAGAGCGCGGTCTGCGGGCTGTTCATGAACTTCGGGATGGCGTCCGGGTGCAGGGCGCGCGCCTGAAAGCCCGTCATCCGGCCCTGCTCATCGCGCACCGGGATCATCAGCCGATCGCGGAAGCGGTCAAAGTGACGGACCAATTGCTGATTGCTGATTGCTGATTGCTGATTGGACAACTCTTTCTCGATAATCAGGCCGGCCGCGAGCAAATCATCAATCGTGTAGTCTTTACTTTTGAAGTAGTTGAGCGCCGCATCCCAGGCATCGAGCGCGTAGCCGAGCTGAAACATCTCGATGGCCTTGTCGGTCAGGCCGCGCTGCGCCAGGTGGTCGCGGGCCGGCTGGGCCTGCGGCGCGTTCTTGAGCAGGTGATGGTAATAAACGGCGGCAGCCTCGAGCAACTGGCGCAGGTGCTGGAGGTGATCGTCCTGCTCGATCTGCTCGGGCGTGCGCGGCTTGAGTTCGACGCCGGCCTGTGCGGCCAGCAGTTGCAGCGCGCCGAAGAAGTCCAGCCCGTCGCGCTTCATGACGAACTTGAAGATGTCGCCGCCCTCGTTGCACTGCCCAAAGCAGCGCCAGGTGCCTGTATCCGGCCAGACGGCGAAGGAGGGCGTGTTGTTCTTGTGTACGTGGAAGGGGCACAACCCCATGTAGGCGCGGCCCGACTTGCGCAGCTTGACCGTCTGCGAAATCAGCTCCACCGTATCAATGCGGGCCTTGATGTCGTCTATGACGGACATGCCGAGGGTGACGGATGAATGATGACCGTCGGGCGATTATAGCCGAGGGCGGTCGTTCGATCTTCTGCCGTCCGTTTCCGACCCCGCCGACGCGTGCCGGCTGGCGGCTAAAATCCCTCCAGCTTGCTCAAATCCGCCACGCCCCTGGCCAGGCCGGCGATGCGCTGCAGCAAGCCAAGGCGGTTGGCGCGCACCTGCGGATCGTCGGCCATGACCAGCACCTCGTCGAAGAATTTGGTGATGGCGGGGATGAGGGGCAGGAGCCGGGTAAAAAGCTCGTCAACGGATTGCACGGATGGTATGGATTGTGAGATCGCGTCGAGTTCCCTTTCCGCCGACTCAGTCAACTGCTCGCGGCGAACGGCGTATTGCTCTTTCTGGTCGCGGGTGATGCGCACACAGCGGGCATAGGCCGATAGGATCTGCGGCCAATCCGCCCGCTGCACCCAGCCGGCCAGTTGCTTCACTGCCGCCAGCGCGCGCGCCGGGTTGTGCGCCTGCTCGGCCAGCACCGCCTCGACCACATCGTAGCGATAACCCTGCTCCAGCAATTGCCCGCGCAGGCGGCCGGTGAGGAAACTCAAAAGATCGGGGATCAGAGAGTTGGAGATCGGGCGAACAGTATCTGGCAGCAATTCGATGGCCGCCTGGAGCGCGGCGCGTAGGTCGAAGTCCAGGTCGTGATCGAGCAAGATTTGGTTGACGCTGAGGGCGGCGCGGCGCAGGCCGAAGGGGTCGGCGGAGCCCGTGGGGGCGAGGCCGGCGGCGAACAGCCCGGCCAGCGAGTCCAGCCGGTCGGCGAGGGCGAGAGCCAGGCCGGGCCGGGACTGTGGGAGGCCGTACTGCTCGCGGATGGCGACCGCGACCTCGAGCGGCTCGCCGGAATGCAGCGCGTACTCATAACCCATGACACCCTGCAGTGACGTCATCTCCACCACCATCTGCGTGGCGAGGTCGGCCTTGCTGAGGTGGGCCGCCCGCTGCGCGGTCTGAGTCTCCGCTGCGTCCAGGCCGAGCGCCGAGGCAAGCTTCACGGTCAGCGCTTCGATTCGCTCCGACTTATCCAACATCGAGCCAAGTTTGGCCTGAAAGGTCAGCGTGCTGAGCCTGGGCCGAAAATCGGCCAGCTTCAGCTTGCGATCCTCGCGCACGAAAAAGTCGGCGTCGGCGAAGCGCGCGCGGATGACGTGTTCATTGCCCTCGCGCACCACCGCGAGGTGTTTCGAGTCACCGTTGCGGACAGCGATGAAGTACGGCAGGAGCACCCCTCCCTCAACGCCCTCTCGCCCGCCGGGAGAGGGGAGAGCGACCGGGAAATAACGCTGGTGTTTCTTCATTACCGCCACGAGGACTTCGCGCGGCAGGGCGAGCGACTCTGCAGAGAAGGAACCGAGCAGCGCGGTCGGGCGCTCGACCAGGTGGGTGACTTCGTCCAGCACGCCCTCGTCCGCAATCACGCCGCCAACCTGCTTCGCCAGCCGGCGCGCCTGTCTGAGGATGGCCGTGCGGCGCTTCTCCGGGTCCACTTCGATCTTTGCTTTCTTCATGGCGGCGAGATAGTCATCGGCACTTGTGAGGGGGATGGCCGGCGAGCCGAGCGGGCGCAGGCCGCGACTCACATTGCCGGATTGCAAACCGGCGAACTCGAACGGCACGACCGTCTCGCCGAACAACGCCACGATCCAGCGTATGGGCCGCGAGAAGGTGGTCGGGTCGCCGGCGCGCCAGCGCATGGTTTTCTCGAACTTGAGCGCGCTGATGAGTTTCGGCAGCGCTTCGCGCAGCACCGCGGGGGTAGGCTGGCCGGTTTCCTTGATCACCGCTACGACATACTCGCCGTCATCCAGGACGCGCCGTTCGAGGGCGGCAGGCGAGAGGTGGTGCTTGCGGGCGAAACCTTCGGCGGCGGGTGTGGGCAGGCCGGTCGCATCAAAGGCGCGCGCGACGGGCGGGCCCTTCACCACCACTTCCCGGTCGGGCTGGCGCGGCGCGAGGTCTCTCAGCAGCACCGCCAGCCGGCGCGGCGTGGCTAAGACGCTCACCGGGCCATGCTCCAGCCGCGCCTCGGCCAGCATCTTCGGCGCGAGGTCGTGCAACTGGGCCAGCGCAGACGCCACGTCGGCAGCGGGCATTTCCTCGACGCCGACTTCGAGCAGCAACGTCGCGGGCTGATCCACAACCGCAGACGGCGGGCCACTGACCGCTGCGGTCGGCAGCCGGCGATCGGCAGTCTCTGCAAGCAGCGGATACCCCAACTGTTTGCGTTGTTCGAGGTACGCCTCCGACACGCGCCGCGCCAGGCCGCGCATCTGGCCGAAGGCGGCCTGCCGCTCGGTGACGCCGATGGCGCCGCGCGCGTCCAGCACATTGAACGTGTGCGACATCTTCAGCACGCAATCGTGCGCGGGCAGGACCAGGCCGTTTGACAGCGCCGTCTCGGCCTCGGCGCGATAGTGCGCGTACAGCTCGCGCAGCCGGCCCACGTCGGCGATTTCGAAGTAATACTTGCTTTGCTCGAACTCGTTCTGCAAATTCACATCGCCGTAACTGATGCTTCGACCCGTCAGCGGGTCGCACGCCCAGACGATGTCGCGGAAGTTGGCGACGTTTTGCAGCGCGATGGCGATGCGCTCCAGGCCGTAGGTGAGTTCCACCGAGACCGGATCGAGCTGAAAGCCGCCGGCCTGCTGGAAGTAGGTGAACTGCGTGATCTCCTGCCCGTCCAGCCAGACCTCCCAGCCCAGCCCCCACGCGCCGAGCGCGGGCGACTCCCAGTTGTCCTCGACGAAGCGGATATCGTGCCGACGCGGGTTGATGCCCAGGGCCTCCAGCGAGCGCAGATAGAGCTCCTGTGGGTTGCCGGGATCGGGCTTGAGGATGACCTGATACTGGTAATGCTGTTGCAGCCGGTTGGGGTTCTCGCCGTAGCGGCCATCGTCCGGGCGGATAGACGGTTCGACGTAGGCGACGTTCCACGGCTCCGGCCCAAGCACGCGCAGCACCGTGCCGGGGTTCATGGTGCCGGCACCGACTTCGGTGTGGTGCGGCTGCCAGATCACGCAGCCATGCTCGGCCCAGAACTTTTCGAGGGCGAGAATGATCTGCTGGAAGGTGAGAGGAGATTTTGACATTCGAGATTTGAGAGATTAGGCCAGCGTCTCACGCCGGATCAGTTTCAAGAACTCCACGCTCTTCAATCGCCGCTCGAGCAGGTAGGTGAGGTAGCGCTGGAGGATGAACTCCATCTCGCCGAGCACGCCGGCGCTCAGCGACAGCCGGGCGACTTTTTCGAATGGCTGCGACTGGAAGTAACGCAGGTACTTGAGCGCTTCGGTGGAGATCGGCATGAGGCCCGGCCGGCGACGGTCGCCGATGATGGCGCTCTTGCCGCATTTGGCGCACACCACCCCACCCTGCACCATGGAGAAAAACTGGTCCTCCGCCACGATGGTTTCGCCGCCGACCAGGCAGCGGCGCAGCTCCGGCTGGTAGCCGGCCAGCGCCAGCAGGCGCAATTCGTAGTAGCGGGCGGCCACGGCCACATCCACATCCGTGCTCAGCCAGGCGAGCATCGCCGCCAGCAAGTGATACAGCTCCGGGCTTTCCTGCTGCTCCGGCGTGAAGCGGTCCATCAACTCGACGGCGTAGGAGGCGTAAGCATTGCGCAGCAGGTCTTCGCGCAGCGGACGATGGACGTTGACCGCCTGCGCCTGCGTCACGATGCCCAGGTCACGTCCGGTGGCGATCAGCAGATTCACGCGCGTAAACAGTTCGAGATGCCCGGCCTTGCGCGAGCGCGGCTTGCGGATGCCCTTGGCTACCGCGCGCACTTTGCCGCGCTCCGGCGTCAGCAGCGTGAGGATACGATCGGCCTCGCCGATGTCTTTGCGCCGCAGCACGATGGCTTCGGTGCGATAGGTTCGTTCGCGAATTGGCACAGGGTGATTATACCGTCCACCTCTCTCGAGACCCATCCAAGCGAGGCGGGGCGGGCACGCCGTCACGCCAGGGGACGAGCCACCATTAGCTTGAGCAGGCCGGCGTATCTCACCTGGCGGCGTTCGACGGTGAAACCGGCGGCGCGCAGCGTGCTCTCGGTGTCGCGGTTGAGGTTGCAGCCGCCGGTGACCCAGTGCCAGGCGGGGTTGAGCACATCCTGCGCCGCGCCCAGCCACTCGTGATGACTGCGCACGTGCTCGAGCAGGAAGAGACGGCCCTGCGGCTTGAGCACGCGCCGGATCTCGGCCAGGGCCGATTCCGGCCGCGGGATGGAGCAGAAGACGAGCGTGCCGACGACCGAGTCGAACTGGCGATCGGCCCAGGCCAGGTGTTGCGCATCGGCGATGGAGAGTGGGATGGGCGCGCGCCGTTTGGCTGCGTCGCGCACGCGAGCCGGGTCGTAATCAAAAGCGGCGACCGAAGCCGCCGCCGGATAGTGGTCGAAGTTGTGGCCCCAGCCGCAGCCTACCTCCAGCGTGCGCCCCGTGACGTTCCCCAGCAGTTCCCAGCGCCAGCCGGTGAAGCCCGAGGGCCGCCTGACGGCCCGGCCGCTCGGCCTCATCGCACAACCCCGCTGATTTGCCAGGTCGGGTTCACGGGGTCGTTGTCGCTGACGGCCCTGGTCAGCGTCACCTCACCCAGCAACGTATTGAGCCGATCCTGCACCGGCTGAATTATCGGTGTGGGCACGACGACCCAGCCAAAGGCTGTGCCGGTGTTGAGCACCTGTGCCGCCGCCGAGCGGATGCGGAAAGGCGCGCCCGGCGTGTTCTGCAGGTCGAGCGTGGCGACCACGGGCAAGTTGCCGGCGTCGCGCAGCTGGCCGGCGATGACGATCCGGGTCTCACCGCTAACTGCATCCGTCACCAGGCGCGCCCGGCCGCTATCCGGCGCAAAACCCAGCTGCGGACCGGCAATGAAGCGCACATAGGAACTGATCTCATCTTCGCTGAAGGCAAAGGTGAACGGCTGACCGGGCTGAAGGGCGTTGAGCTGGTTGAGGCCGGCCTGAAACCGCAGAGCCGCTTCCTGTGAAGAGCCGACCTGTTTGTTGAGCGCATCGAAAGCGAAGAAGCCGACGGCCAGCCCGCCGGAAAAAAAGCAGGCTGCCGTGACGAAGACCAATGCGCCAACTATGAGCAGCAAACGCTGCACGGCCTGCTCGCTGAAGCCGGTGATGGTCGTCGTGGTCTTGACCACGTCGCGCCCGGCCACGTCGCCGCCGACGTTGACATCGCGGCCACCGCTCACATTCAATCCGCCGGGTTCGGGCGTACTGTCGGGTTTCGGTTCAGGCTGGTCGCTCATCGTCGCCGGTCACGCTCAACTGTGCCGGCCCAAAGTGGTCGGGCAGCAGTTCGCGGACTGTGGTTTGTTTTGTCACGTCGCCGCGCCCATTGACGATGAACACGGTCAGGTCGGGCGCAAACTCGGCCAGCACCTGGCGGCACGCGCCGCACGGCGAGCCGCCGTTTTCGGTGGCTACGGCGATGGCCGTGAACTGACGCTCGCCCTCGGAGATGGCCTTGAACACGGCCACACGTTCGGCGCAGATCGTCGCCGGGTAGGCAGCGTTTTCCACATTGCAGCCGTCGTAGGTTTTGCCGGAGGTCGCCAGCAAAGCCGCGCCGACGCGGTAGCGCGAGTAGGGCGCATACGCCCATCGGCGGGCCTCCAGGGCGCGGGCAGCCAGATGGGCGATGTCGGCGTCATTCATTCGTCGGGCTTTCAGCCGGCAGCGTCGGATGCGTCAGCGGCCGGGTGCCATTGATTTTACGCGGTTCGGGCACTTCGGGCGACTCGGGCCGCAGCGGGGCTGGCAGGGTCGCCCGTACTTTGCGAATACGGCGGCCCGTCACCATCAGCACTTCGAAGGTGACGCCCGAGGCCAGCACTTTTTCACCCAGGGTCGGGATGTGGCCGAGTTGGCCGTAGATAAAGCCGCCCAGCGAGTCGGCGTCTTCGGACGACAGATTGAGCCCGAGCAGGTCGTTCACCTCGTCCAGGTCCAGGCGCGCGTCGAAGACGTATTCCGTATCGCTGACGCGTTCGACGTAGGCCTCTTCGTTGGTGTCATACTCGTCACGGATGTCGCCGACGATCTCTTCAACGATGTCCTCCAGCGTAACCAGGCCGGCCGTGCCGCCGTATTCGTCCACCACGATGGCCATGTGGATGCGCTTCTGCTGCAGCTCGGCCAGGAGTTCGTTGGCCTTCTTGGTTTCCGGCACAAAGTAAGCCGGGCGCAGCAGCGCGCGCAGGCTGACGTCGAGGTTGCCGCCGCGCCACTGTTTGAGCAGGTCTTTGACGTAGAGCACGCCGAGGATGTTATCAATCGAGTGCTCGTACACAGGGGCGCGGCTGTGGCCGGCGGCCAGCAGCGCGTCAACCGCTTCCGGCAGCGGCGTGTTCACATCGAGGGCCAACACATCAATGCGCGGCACCATCAATTCGCGCGCCCAGGTGTCGCTGATCTCGAAGATCGAGTAGATCATCTCTTTTTCGTCTTCTTCGATAGCGCCGCCCTCCTCGCCGGCGTCCACCAGCGTCTTGATTTCCTCTTCGGTGACGAGCGGCAGGCGCTGGCCCTTGAGGGAGGGCGCGGCCCGCGACGCCAGCCAGAGCGAGACGCGCACCACCGGCGCGAGCAGCCATTCCAAAAACGCCACCGACGGCGCAAAAAACAGCGCCGCGTCCTCCGGCGCACGCAGGGCCAGCGCTTCCGGCAGGAATTCGCCGAGGCTGACCACGATCATCGTGCCGACCAGCAGGATGAGGAAGAAGACCAGGAACTGGAAGCGCGGATCCAGGGACAGGCCGTCGCCGAAGGCTTCCGTCAGGCGGCGGGTGAACAGCAGGGCCGCCAGGCCGGCCACGCCAAAGCGGCAGAACGTTTGCGAGAAGCGCATCGTGGAGAGCAGCGCCGTGGCATCTTCCGCCACGCGCAGCGCGCGCGCCGCGCCGCCCACGCCCTCCTGCGCCATCTGCCGCAGCCGCCCGCGCGAGGCGTTCACCAGCGCGGCGCGCGCCGCGGAGAGCCAGCCGTTCAACAGGAGCAAAGCCGCGATGATGCCGATCCCCAGTGAATAGTCCAACATCGAAAAAAACCCCGGCCGCCTGACGCTGCCTCCCACTCAGCCCGCGTCGGCCTTGAGTTTCCGAATCACGCGGGCAGGCACACCCACCGCCAGCGAATGCGCGGGCACGTCCCTGGTCACCACCGCGCCGGCCCCGGTGCGCGCGCCCTCGCCCACCGTCAGCGGCGCCACGAGCATGGTGTCGCTGCCGATGAAGACGTTTTCTCCGATGACCGTCCGATGCTTCCTGGCGCCGTCGTAATTACAGGTGATCGTGCCGGCGCCGATGTTCGTCTCGGCGCCGATGATGGCGTCGCCGATATAGCTGAAGTGGCCCATCTTCACGCCCGGTCCGAGCGTGCTGTTCTTCACCTCACCGAAGTTGCCCAGGTGGACGCCGCGCTCCAGCCGCGCGCCCTGGCGCAAGTGCGCAAACGGGCCGATCTCGACGTCTTCGGCCAGCCAGGCGCCCTCCAGCACGGCGTACTCGATGCGGCAGCCGGCGCCAACCGTCGTGTCACGGATGATGGTGTTCGGGCCGAGGACGCAGTTTTCGCCGACGGTCGTTTGTCCCTGCAGGTGCGTGTTCGGCCAGATCACGGTATCACGCCCGAGGGTAACGCTCGGCTCGATGTAGGTCGTGGCCGGGTCAATGAGGGTGACGCCTTCCGCCATCCATCGCTGGTTGGTGCGCCGGCGCAAAAGTGCTTCGGCCTGAGCCAGTTGCGCGCGGGTGTTCACGCCGAGCGTCTCGGCCTCGTCCGTCGTCTTGATGGCCGCCACCGTCAAGCCTTCCGCGACTGCCTGCGCCACCGTGTCCGTCAGATAAAACTCGCCTTTGGGGGAGAGCGGCAGGCGCGGCAGGTGCGCCCACAACCACGCCGCATCGAAGCAGTAGGCGCCGGCGTTGCGCTCCGGGATATCGCGCTGGGCGGGCGTGCACTGGGCGGCTTCCACCAGCGCCGTGACGCGGCCCTGCGCATCGCGAACGACGCGGCCAAAGTCGTCCAGTTGCGGCGCGTCAATCGAGAGCAGGGTGATCGGGCCGGTGTTCTGCGACTGAGACTCCGCCAGCGCGTGCAACGTCTCGGCTCGCACCAGCGGCGTGTCGCCGTAGGTGACGAGCACGCGCTGGCACCGCCCACGCAGCAGCTCAGCGGCCTGGAGCACGGCGTGGCCGGTGCCAAGCTGCTCTGCCTGAACGGCATAGAGCACACGGTCGCCCAGTTCGGCGCGCACGGCCTCAGCGCCATGCCCGATGACGAGCACCGGCGGCAGAGTGGCGACGGACTGTGCGGCCTCCACCGCATAGCGGACGAGCGGCCGTCCGCCCAACCGATGCAGAACTTTGGGCAGGGACGACTTGAAGCGGGTGCCCTGGCCCGCCGCCAGGATGACAGCAGCTAGCGTCATAGGTTGTCTTTGACTCGAGTGAGAGAGTGAGCGCGCAGGTGTAAAGAAAGCCCGCAGCGGCCAGAGACGCCGGCGGGCAAGCGCTGGTGAGGGCCTTCCCAAGTCGAACTCATACACGCGCCCGGCCCTGCAGTGCGACCAGGGGCCGCACTGTCAGCGTCAGGCTCAGGCTGGGGCACCTGGACTCGAACCAGGATTAACGGATCCAAAGTCCGGTGTGCTGCCAATTGCACCATGCCCCAATCACGGCGAGATTATAGCATGGCCGGTCAGGCACACGCGGACTCGGATCAACACGGTGTGCACGCAAAGGTTGTCAGCCGCTCCTTCGACTGCGCGGGCAAAAGCAGCCCGCTCCGCTCAGGATGCGGCTGTCACTGACATCTTTGGCGTGCACACGATCAACATGTAACCGGGCGAAAGCGCTCAAGCGAAGCGTTTCATGGTTACGCACTGACCTGGCGGCTCATTTACGCGATCACTTTTTCTCCACCAGGCCCAGCTTTTCCGCTTCTTCAAAGGAGAGCGCGTCGGCGCGCACCGGCTCGATCTCGGCAGCTGTCTCCAAAGACTCCCAAAAGGCCTGCGCGTCCTGGCTATTGAGGCTGGCCAGCGCCCGGTCGAGCGCCTGCAACTCAGCTTCGGTCAGGGGTTTCTCTGCGACCGGGGGCAGGGTCGGCTCGGTAGGCGCGGCTCGGGCGAGCGCCGGCGCAGCAACTGGAGAGACATCCGGTGGGGCATTGGCCGACGCCGGGACAGCCTTGTCAGGCTGCAACGGCGTAGTGACGGGCCGCAGCATCCCGGTAGCGCGCGGTGCGAACACGGAGGTCGCCTCCGTCTTGACGCCCAGCATGACCAGCGAGTTGAGCAGATCGTCGGCGCACTGGCGGCCATAGCGCATCACCGGGCCCATCTGGCCGGCCCCCCGCTCGCCGTCGAAGACGATGACGATAGAGTAGTACTGACCGACGTTGACAGCGTACACATCGTACTCATCGCCGTCGAAGAAATGGATGTTGGTGGGGATCAGGCCGCCGACCAGACGGCTGATGTTGAGCGAAGCGATCATGGCCGTGACCACTTCCACCATCAGGGGGTCGAGGTCAACATCCGTGATGTCGCCGGCGCGCACGGCAATCGTCGCCTGCATGTCCACCAGGAAAACGGCGCTGGCGCCCAGGTCACGGCGCAGGGTGGACAATCGCTCGGAGATGGCGGGCTGATCGTTTTCGGGCGGCGGCGCTTCCAGCTCGCCGGTAGGGGCGCCAAGCGCGCGCTCGGCCAGCGGGAGGAAGATGTTGACGTTGAGCGGCTTGCGCAGGAAGGCCAGCACCCCCAGGTTTTGCGCCTCGGCCTCCAGCCGTGCGTCGGCCACGCCGCTGATGACGATGACGGAAGCGCGTGAATTGGCGCGACGCAGCCGGCGCACCACGTCCAGGCCGCTGATGCCGGGTAGGCGCACGTCAATCACCAACAGGTCGGCGCCGCCCCGCCCGATCTCCAGCAGAGTCTCCTCCCCGGAGGGCACCTCCACGATAATGTCGCCCCGGTTGAGGGTCTCCAGCGCCGAGCGGAGGAAGCGCGTAATCTCGCGTTGATCGTCTACAAGCAGAATCCGTTTGGCCGTCATGGCGGCTCCTTTGGCAGACGAGCGGTGCCGCGATTCTAGCACGACGGCGCGGGATGGAACAATCGGGAAAACGGTGGAGAGGGACGGTTAGGAACCGCGCCCACGTCGGCAGAGCCGCCTGGCGGCGACCCCGGCCCGGCGGGCTTCGGCGTTGCCGCGTTGCCGCGACTTCAGTCGCCAGGCCCGCTTACTCGACCCGCCAGCACGCCACCCAGTGGCCGGGGCTCGCTTCCTTGAACTCCGGCTCCTGCATCGAGCAATGCGAGAACGCCACCGGGCAGCGCGGGTGGAAGCGGCAGCCGCTGGGCGGGCGCAGTGGGCTGGGCACGTCGCCCTTGAGGATGATGCGCTCGCGCTTGAGGTTCGGCTCGGGGATGGGGATGGCCGAGAGCAGCGCCTGCGTGTAGGGATGCAGCGGGTTGCGGTACAACTCCTCGCGGTCAGCCAGCTCAACCATCTTGCCCAGGTACATCACGGCCACGCGGTCGGAGATGTGCTCGACCACGCTCAGGTTGTGAGCGATGAAGAGATACGTCAGGCCGAACTCGGCCTGCAATTCCTTGAGAATGTTGAGCACCTGCGCCTGGATCGAGACGTCCAGCGCGGACACCGGCTCGTCGCAGACGATGAACTTGGGGCGCAGGGCCAGCGCGCGGGCGATGCCGATGCGCTGGCGCTGGCCGCCGGAGAACTCGTGCGGGTAACGGCGCGCGTGGTAATCCTGCAGGCCCACTTTGCGCAATGTATTGATCACGACCTCGAAACGTTCCTGGCGGTTGCCCATGCCGTGGACCAGCAGGCCTTCGGCGATGCTCTCGCCGACCGGCATGCGCGGGTCGAGCGACGAATACGGATCCTGGAAAATGATCTGCATGTTGCGGCGCAACGCCTTCAGCTCGCGCGCCTTGGCGGCAAACACATCCTGCCCGTCGAAGTACACCTTGCCGCTGGTGGCCGGGATCAAGCGCAGGATGGTACGGCCGATGGTCGTCTTGCCGCAGCCGGACTCGCCCACCATGCCCAGCGTCTCGCCGTCCTTGATGCTGAACGAGACGTTATCCACCGCCTGCACCCAGGCGACGACGCGCTGCAGCAGGCCGCCGCGCACCGGGAAATACTTGACCAGGTTTTTGATCTCGACCAGGTCGCGCGGCCCGCGGCCGTTCTCTTCCACTTTCCAATCCATGGCAACGCTGCTGGTAGTCATCGGCTCACCTCGCGCGACTCTGGGGTTTGATCAGCCAAAGGTGCGATATGTCCGTGTTGCGGCATCGGGTGATACAACCAGCAGCGTACCAGGTGCTCGCTGCCAACCGGTTTCAGTTCAGGCATGACTTCCGTACAGATGGTCAGGCCATAATCTAGACGGGCCTGGCAGCGCGGCGCAAAGCGGCAGCCCTGCGGCAGGTTGATCAGGTTGGGCACCGAGCCGGGGATGGTATCGAGCTTATCCTTGATGACGCCCAGCACTGGGATGGAGCCGATCAGGCCTTTGGTGTAGGGATGCTTCGGCTCAGCGAAGAGCGTGCGCACATCCGTTTGCTCGACGATCTGCCCGGCGTACATCACGCAGACGCGCTCGCACATCTCCGCCACCACGCCCAGGTCATGCGTGATCAGGATGATGGAAGCTTCGAACTTGGTGCGCAGGTCGCGGATCAGGTCGAGGATCTGAGCCTGGATGGTCACGTCGAGCGCGGTGGTCGGCTCGTCGGCGATGAGCAGTTCGGGCACGCAGGCCAGCGCCATGGCGATCATCACGCGCTGGGCCATACCGCCGGATAGCTCATGCGGGAAGGCGTGCGCGCGGCGCTCGGCATCCGGGATGCCCACCATCTTCAGGAGTTCGATGGCGCGCTGCCAGCCCGCTTCCTTGCCCAGCGAGCGATGGATGTCGAGCACTTCGGCGATCTGGTCGCCGACGCGGAAGACCGGATTGAGGGCGGATTGCGGCTGCTGGAAGATCATGGCGATGCGGTTGCCGCGTATGTGCACCATCTCGGCTTCCGACAGCTTGAGCAGATCTTTGCCGTCGAAGATGATCTCGCCCTCGAGCGTCTTGCCCGGCTGGCCGATCAGGCGCATGATCGAGAGCGAGGTGACGCTCTTGCCGCAGCCGGATTCGCCGACCAGGCCGAGCACCTCGCCGCGCCGAACGGTGAAATCCACGCCGTCCACCGCCTTCACGACGCCGTCCTCCGTATAGAAGTACGTCTTGATGCCGCGCACTTCCAGGATGTTCGACGTGGCGCCGTTCGATTTGATCTTCTCCTCAGCCATCTATGCTCTCCAAATCTGTTACGGCTTGAGTTAGCGCTTCAGCCGCGGATCGAGCGCGTCGCGCAGGCCGTCGCCGACGAAGTTGAAGGCCATGGCACATATGAAAATGGGCAGGCCCGGGATCAGCGGCAGCCACGGGTACTGGAACATGTAGGCCTGGGTGAACGACAGCATGTTGCCCCACGTCGGCGTCGGGTCTTGGATGCCGAAGGCCAGGAAGCTCAGCACGGACTCGACGATGACGAAGCCGGCCAGAGCCAGGCTGGCCTGCACGATGATGGGGGCGAAGGCGTTGGGGATCAGGTGCCGGATGATGATGCCGAAGTCCGAGACGCCCAGGGCGCGCGCCGCGTCTACATACTCCATATTCTTGATGGAGAGCACCATGCCGCGCATCAGCCGCGCCACGCCCAGCCAGCCGAAGGCTGCCAGCACCAGCGTCACCATGATCACCTGCAGCGCCTCGCGCGGCCCGATGTACAACAGCGTTGCCACGATATCAACGACCGCTTTAGGGATCGGGATGGCCTGCGGCGACTGGAGCAGGATCGAAGAAATGATCAGCAGCAGCGGCAGGTCGGGGATGGTCAGCATGAACTCGACGAAGCGCATCAGGATATCGTCCACGATCCCGCCATAGTAGCCGGAGATCGCGCCCAAGAGCGAGCCGATGACGGTGCTGAGGATGACGACGGAGAAGGCCACCGTAAGCGAGATGCGTGCGGCGTAGAGGAGGCGCGAGAAGTAATCGCGGCCCAGATGGTCGGTGCCCAGCCAGTTGGTCTTGCCGCTTTCAGGCGAGACCGACCCCGGCAGCGCAAACTTGTTGTTCAACTCGATATCGGTCGGGCCGTAGGGCGCGATCTGGCGCGCAAAGATGGCAGCGATGAAAATCATCAACAGCAGGCCCAGCGCAAACGTCGCCAGGCGGTGTCGGAAGAAACGGCGGCGGACGACCGTAAACTGGCTCTCCTCCTTCGGCATCGCCTCGGGCTGGAGGAGCTCGACGACCTTTTTCTGAGCGGGGGCGGCGGGGGCGGTCATTGAGAAGGCTTCTCCTTCGAGCACGACGGCGATTTACGACAGCCGGATGCGCGGATCAACGATGGTGTACAGGATGTCGCCGATCAGCGTGGCGATGACCGTCAGGGTGGCGCCGATCAAAAAGATGGACATACTGACGGGATAATCGTTGCGGCTCAGCGCATCAATGAACAGCCGGCCCATCCCGGGCCAGTTGAAGATCGTCTCCGTCACGATCGCCCCGCTGAACATGCCGGGGATGGCGAACACCACGATGGTGACGAAGGGGATGAGCGCATTGCGAAAGGCGTGCTTGAAGATAACCACGTTCTCCAGCAGGCCTTTGGCGCGGGCCGTGCGCACATAGTCCTGGCGCAGCACTTCCAACATCGAGGAGCGGATGAAGCGGCTCCAGCCGGCGACGCTGAAGAACACCAGCACGCTCACCGGCATGATCATGCGCAGGAGCTGATCGAGCAGCGATTTGGCCTCGACCTTGCCCAGCAGCGGCACGATGTAATCGCGGGAACCGACGGCATCGCCCGGCGGCAGGTAAAACCAGCCCCACTGTTTGAAGGTGATGGCAAAGATCAGGATCAGGATGATGCCGAAGAAGAAGGTCGGCATCGAAGACCCCATGAAGGACAGAGTCGTCACCGTATAATCGAACAGGGAATACTGCCGGATGGCCGAGATCAGGCCGAGCGGGATGCCCAGCATCAGGGCGAGCACCGTCACCACCGACATCAGTTGCAGCGTGCGCGGGATGCGCGACCAGAGCACATCCATCACCGGCCGATCGCGCAGGATGCCCCATGACAGGCCGAAGTCGCCAAAGATCACGCCCCGGCTCACCCGGCGGCCCTCCAAATCTTTCATGGTCACCGGCTTCTGACAGCCGATGATAATGGTCTCGCCCAGGGCATTGGTGGACTCGAGCGGCATAAAGCAGCCCACTTGCAAGTCGGCCAAGAACTCCTGTCCGGCAATCTTGATAGGACCGCTCGGCCAGCCGAAAAGCCAGCGTGTGAAGCGCCAGGTCTGGTCCAGGTCCAACTCATACTGGGCGCGGATGCGGGCGATGTCTTCAGCATCAATCCGCCGCGTCTCGGAGCCTTGCTGGCCAAGCAGTTCTTCCCAGGGGCCGCCCGGCGCCAACGACAGCAGGGTATAGGTCACCAGCGCCGAGAACAGGAGCACCATCAGCATTTGGAAACTGCGACGGATGAGATAATTGGTCATGATGGCCTCAATCTGATCTAAGCTAAGGCTGTCCTGGGGGCACGATACCGACGGGCGACGTAGACTGCTCAGCTTGAAGGGGCGGGCGGCAAGCTGCGCACTCGACGGCTCCCGTAGCTATGAGAGACCTGTCAGGCCTGACGGCCTGACAGGTCTGGGTCGCTAACAGGGGTTAGCGGACGTTCAGGTTGAAGTCAATGTGCTCCCAGGTCGCGCTCGGGATAGCGTAGAACACCACGTTGGCGCCGGGCTTGGCGGCTTCCGCCGCAACGGTGGCGGCTTCGGCGCCGACCAGCGTCTCACCGAAGAGCACGTCCACATCACCGGTCAGCAACTGGGCCACGGCCTGCTGCGTGTCGGCGATGAACTTGATGATGATGTTCTGGATCTTGGGCGCGCCCTTGTAGAAGTTGGGGTTCGCCTCGAACACCATCTGCTGGCCCTTGGTCCATTCCTTGATCATGTACGGGCCGGTGCCCATCGGTGTCTCAGCCAGTTCCCTGAGGGTGGACCATTCCTTGGCCGGGACATCCGCCAGTTTGCGGCCGTCGCTCAGGACCTGATGCGCCGGGTACCAGCCATAGAAGATGGTGAAGTACAGGGGCGGGGTGTAGCCGGGCATCAGGGTGATCTTCTGGGAAGTGTCGGTCACTTCGAAGCCCACCGTGCGCTCACAGACGGTGAAGTCCACGGCGCCAGACTCCGGATCGCAGGTGGTCTTCTTGCCCAGTTCCATGTCGGCAGCGACCAGCGGCTGACCGTCGCTCCACTTGATGCCGGGCTCCAGTTGCCAGGTGAGCACAATCTGCTGCATCTTGACGCCGGGCTTCCACTCCACTTCATTGCCCTGGTCATCCTTGACCTTGACGCCTTCTGCCAAGTCCACGATGTCGCCGTTGACATCCACGACCTTGTCGCCGGCCTTCGGCTCGACGGCGTTGAGCACGGCGCCGCCATTCTCCAGGGTGGGCAACTGCGTGAAGTACAGGTTCGCGGCGTAGTCGTAGTTCTTGCTGGTGATGGCATAGCCGTCAATCAGCGTCTTGGCGTTGATCGCCACGAAGGCGCTCTCGATCAGGGTGAAGAGGGTCGTCGGTTCCTGGGTGTAGCCGAGGATAAGCGTATCGCCGCCATCCACCAGTTCCCACTCAGAGATATTGTTGACCACATATGGCTCGCCGGGGGCCGGGTCAGGGCCCCTGAGGTTGGCCGACGTAGCGATGTGCTCCACGCGGGCGAACACCGGCAAGCTGATCATGTCCTTGGCGAACTCTTCCTGCACCGCGGCATACGCTTTGATTCGTTCCTCGCGGTTGAGCGTGTTATTGGCCAGCTTGATGCCGGCATCGGCGCGCTCATTGCACCAGCCCATGTAGTTCTGGCCTCTCCAGTTATTGGCTGGCGTCGGGATCTGGTCGCAGGCGTACAGGGTGCGGCCACCGGGATCGGCCTCGCCGACCCAGGCAAAGGCGCCCAGCTCGAAGTCGCGGCGGCGCAGGCCGGTGGACGAACCGAACCACCAGGCGCCGGGGGCGTGCAGGCGGATGATGCGGATGCCGCAGTCACGCATGTTGGCCTCGAACACGGCGGCCCAGGTCTGGCGGAATTGCGCGTTGGTGGTGGTAAAGCGCAGCGAGAGCTCGTCGCCGGCCTCGTTGACGCGGAAGGTGGCGCCCTCATTCAGCTTCCAGCCGGCTTCCTCAAGCAGGGCCTTACCCTTATCAGGATCGAAAGGATACTGCTGCAGGCCCTTGGCGTGCGCCCAGTGCGTCGTCTGGATGAAGCTGTCCATGAACAGCACCTGCTGCTGCTCGGGAGACAAGTACTCGTACACCGACTTGATGAGCGCGGCGCGGTCGGTGCAGTAGGCGATGGCCTGGCGGACGCGCAGGTCGCTCAGGATCGGGTGCGGGGTGGTCCAGGCTGCCTTCTCGATTTCAATGACCTGGGTCTGCGGAACGACCTGAGTCTGGACGACGACCTGCGGGGGAGCGGTCACCTCTCTGATGACTTCCTGGGTGACCACCTGCGGAGCGCACGCGGCGAGGATCATGCTCACGATCATGAACGCCGCAAGTGTTACCCATGTCTTGCTCTTGTGCATTGTCTCTCCTCCTCTATAAGGATTGATGAAAATGGGTTTTACACGGTTGGGAGCGTAGGTGTGAGTCTCGGGACGGTCAACCACCTCCTCTCAGGCGCGAAAACGCCTGCCAACACAGCCTAACCTCGCCCGAGGCGCAAACGCATCCTCAGGCCGGCGGTCGAGGTAGCAGGCAGGCAGACCTTTAGTTTGCGGCAATCCATGTTTAGGTGGATACGACTATAACACACGGCTTCTCGGCGCGTCAAGGCAATGAGCGAGAGTCATCGGTTGCGCTGGCTACCAGTCAGGGTCGGCTCCTCATTTAATATACCGGTCCCGGTTCGCGAAGGTTCAACGTCCCGGCGCCTGAATGGCTTCGATGTTCCACAGGTCGGAGCGGGCCGTGGATTCCAGCTGGTAGCCAACGACGCCCGGATGGATAACGCTCACTTTATAGCGGAAGAACAGCGGCAGCGAGGGCAGGTCGCGTGTGAAGATGATCTGAGCTTCCAGGTGCGCGGCGCGTTGCTGGGCCGGGTCGAAGCTGCGCCGGGCGCGCCGGCAGGCCGCGTCGAAGGCGGCGCTGCTGTAGCCGGTGTTGTTCGCGCCGCCGGGGCTGAGGTCGTTGGGAATGGCCTCGGTCAGGTACAGCTCGCAGGGCGGCTCCATGCCGGTGCGCCAGGGGAAACTTCCCAGGTCAAAACGCCGGCCAAAGAGCGGGCCGTTGGGCCAGGGCGCGTAGAGGTCTTCCGGTGCGGCCCAGCGCAGGCGCAATTCCAGGCCGCAATTCCGTAGTTGCGCCTGCAGGAGCTGGGCCAGTTGTCGGCGGAAGGCGCTGGTCTCCGGGCCGGAGACGTATTCCAGAGTCAGCGGTCGGTCGCCGCGCTCGCGCACCCCGTCGCCGTTGGCATCGGTCCAGCCGGCCTCCTCGAGCAATGCCCGCGCGCGCGCTGGGTCGAACCGATAGACGGCCAGCCGCTCCCCGCCGTACAGCGGATGCGCCTCCGGCACGTAACTGGCCGGCGGCTCGCCCAGGCCGTTGACCAGCTCACGGATGAGAGCGGCCCGGTCCACGCAATAGGCGACGGCCCGCCGCACGCGTACGTCCTGAAACACTTCCGGCCCGGCCGCGCGCTGGTAGCCATCGGCGGACACGATCCCAAAATCGAGATGTTCGAAGGCCAGATCGGGCGCGAACTGCGGGGCCAACGTCCCGGCCTGCTGCTTCTCCAGCAATTGCGGGATGAGGGCCTCGAAGCCGGAGGCCGACGGGCTGAGGTGGCAACGCCCGGCTTCGATCTCACTGATGATCTGCTCTGGCGTCAGGCCAAAGCGGAAGATGAGCTGATCCACGCGCGGCAGGCCCTCGGCGGCGCGGAAGTAGTTGGGGTTGCGCGCCATCACCAACCGCTCGCCCCTGACCCATTCACGCAGCACGAACGGCCCCCATCCCACCGGCCGCTCGTTGGCCTCGACGTTGCTCTTCAGATCGCTCGGGCTGATGTTCTGGAAGAGATGACGCGGCAGCGGCGACCAGAAGCGGCGTTGGGCTTCACGGTCGCGGAAGCCGGGCAGGCCCGTCCAGCGCACAGTCAGCCGATCTACAACTTCATAAGATTGCGTGCGGTCGGTAACGAACTTGCTGGTGGGCGTATCGAAATAGGCAGCGGCCTCGAACGAGAAACGCGAGTCGTCGGCGGTCACCTGTTGATTGTCCGACCACAACACGCCGGGCTTGAGCCGGAACTCCGCCGTGACCTGCACGGTGCGCGCCGGAGCGCCGGCGGTGTAGGTGATCACACTGCCGTCCAACTGCGCCAGCCGCACGCCCTCTGCCAGGACCTTGACCTGCAAATCAATTGCATCCACTACCCGGTCATCGGGCCGGACGGTGACTTCACGCAGCGTCAGCCGACCGTTCGCCAGCGAGGGCAGTTCTTCCAGAATCACCGGTTGCAACTCGAAGTTGACGGTATCCAGCGGGCCATCGTAGAGCGCTTCGAGGATGCCGGCGCGCGCGGCCACGTCGTCCGCGTAGAGATAGAGCGAAGTGGGTTCGGCCTGCTGGCAAACGATGAGCTCGACCGGGACGGCAGTGGGCGAAGGGGGTGGCGTCGGCGTCGTGGTGGGCGCCGGCGCAGCAGCGGTCGGCTGCGCCCCGGTGGTCGGCGAGGGGGTTTCGGGCGTCGCCGGCAGCGCCAGGGTCGGCGCGAGTGTGGGCAACGGCGCGGGGCCGGCGCAGGCGGTCAACAGGATCAACAGCAAGGTCAGCCAGCTTAGTCGTTTTGAGCCGACCGGAATGGGGCGCAACATCTTTTGCCAACTTGCGGACAGATTGTCGGCAAGTATCGCCAGAACAATCGAAAGCGCAAGGGGTTCAAGGACACGACTGCCGCGCGCTTTGGATGTGCGTCGCCGATCGCCGGGACGGTCAAAGGCGGTCAGGCAAGCAGCCGGCCACCTTCTAGAGTCAGCACGCGGTCGGAGAAGCGCCGGGCCAGATCGGCGTTCGAGGTGGACCAGAGCCAGGTGAGGGCCTGCCGGCGACACAGATCGGACAGGCGCTCGAGCAGCGGGGCCGCGGCCGCCGGCTCCAGATGGTCAATCACTTCATCGGTAAGCAGCAGACGGGGCTTTAGGGTCAACGCCCGCGTCAGGATAAGGCGCTGACGCAGGGCGACAGACAGGCTGGCGACAGGCCGGTTGAGGAGCCAGGGGGGCAGGTCGAAGAGCTGCAGGGCTTCGGTGATCTGCGCGTCTTGCTCCGGCGCATTCCCCAGGCGATGAATCTGCAGCGGCTCGCGCAGTGTCTGGGCCACAGTGGCCGCCGCCCACAAGGCGCGCGCCGGATGGCCGCCTGTAAATTGGAACCATCGGCGCAGCCGACGTAGTTTGGATTCGGAGAGCCGGGTGAGTTCTTCGGTTCCCAAAAATACGCGGCCGGCCGCCGGCTTTTGAATGAGAGCCACGGATCGCAACAGCGTCGTCTTGCCCGAGCCGTGCGCCCCCAACAGAGCGACCTGTTCTTGCGGGCGCAACTCGAAATCTATGCCTCGCAGCAATGACGCCGGCCCGGCTGGTGTCCGGGCCGGCGCGGTCGTCAGCGTTTCGACGCGCAGAGTCAGGGCGGACATCAACGCAGCAGGCAGCTCATTGAACCAAAGCCGCCAGCCGGACGCAGGATCTGCACGAAGGCTAGTTCGCGCCAGCCCAGTTCCAGCGGCGTCGGCCCACAAGAGGCGCGGTGCTCGCCCACCGGCTCGGACAAAATCAACCACCAGGGCAACCCCCTGGAGCGCCGGGCAGCGCGCTGGAGCAACCGCTGGCGAACCAGCGGGCCAGGCTGGGCGCGCTCTACGGAGCGGCGCAAGTTGTGGCGGATGGCATGGTCAACCAGGCTTGGCTGGTCATTGCGTGAATTCATACAACAGCTCCCGGGACGAGGCAGTCGCCTCCAACGTTTGGCGCAGGCTCTCGCGGGCATAATGCAGGCGCGACTTAACGGTTCCCAACGGGCAGTCGAGAACCTCGGCAATTTCTTGTAAGCTCAGATCGTTCAGGTAGTGGAGGATCACGACGACGCGCTGGTTGAATGGCAGGGAGTCGATCGCCTGTTGCACCTGCTCGCGCCCGGCACGGTGCTCGGCCGCCGGCTCCGGGTGATGCCGCAGCGGTTCGATCAGCCGCTCGATGACGTCATCCAGCGGCGCAAGCCAGCGATGTTTCGAGAACCAGGTGTAGCTCAGGTTGATGGTGGTCCGGTACAGCCAGGGCGCCAGGGGCCGATGGGGCTTGACGCTGGCCGCATAGGTGTACAGGCGCAGAAACACATCCTGCAAGATGTCTTCCGCGACGTGGGGATCGCGCGTGATCGCCAGGGCTGTGCGATATACGGCGAGGCGATAGCGATCATACAGGACGCCCAGGCCATCCAGGTCGCCGGCTTGCAGGCGCAAAATGTAGGGCGCGTCTTGGCTCATAACCGCCTCGTCGGGTTTCGGCGTCATGGGACGAGCACAAGCTAAGTGATATTACCGCCAAACCGGCTCACAGGTTCGATGCTGAACAGCGACGGTGGTGTTATTATCGGCCAATCAGCTCCAGAGAGTCAATCACCGGGCCGGGGCCGACCGGCCAATTCATCCGCCAGCTCCGCCAGGAAGCGCCTCTCGTCCTCGGTCAAATCCAGCTTCAGCAATAAATCCGGGCGGCGCTGGAAGGTTCGCCGCAGGGCCGCCCGCCGCCGCCACTGGGCGATTCGAGCGTGGTCGCCGCTGAGCAGCACTTCGGGCACGCGCCAGCCTCGGAAGTCCGGCGGCCGGGTGTAATGCGGGTATTCCAGCAGGCCGGAGGCGAACGAGTCATCGTCGGCGCCGGTCGGGTCGCCCAGCACGTCGGGCAGCAGGCGGGCGACGGCGTCCACCACCACCAGCGCCGCCAGCTCGCCGCCCGTCAACACGTAGTCGCCGATTGAGATTTCGTCGGTCGCCAGATGTTCGCGAATGCGTTCGTCGAAGCCTTCGTATCGGCCACAGATCAGCGCGATCCGTTCGTGCTGCGTCAACTCGCGGGCCACGGCTTGCGTGAAGGTACGGCCTTGAGGCGTGAGCAGGATAATGGGAGATGGGAGATGGGAGATCAAATCCTCACTCTCAGCGCTCCACTCTCGCAACACGGCCTCCATCGCCGCGAACACCGGCTCCGGCTTGAGCACCATGCCGCCGCCGCCGCCGTATGGCAGGTCGTCGGTGATCTTGTGTTTGTCGGTGGCGTAGTCGCGAATGTGATGGAGGTGAACGCGCAGCCGGCCACTCGCCTGGGCGCGTTTGAGGATGGACTCCTGCAGATAGGGAGCGCAGATTTCGGGGAAGAGGGTCAGGATGTCGAAGCGCATGTTTGCGGCCGAGTGATGGCATGATGACGCTGCTAAGCTGAAGTGTCATGTGTCCGGTGCCCAGTGTCAAGTGGTGAGGCAGCCGGGTTATGAGTAGAATGGCGGGCGATGCGAACTTTGATTCTGGCGTCGGCCTCGCCGCGCCGGCGACAGCTGCTGGCGCTGGGCGGCTGGGCATTCGAGGTGCGCCCCGCCGACGCCGACGAGACGCCCCTGCCCGGCGAAACGCCGGAGGCCTTCGTGCGGCGGCTGAGCGAGGCCAAAGCGCGCCTGGCGGCGCGAGGCGTCAACGGCAGCGCTCTGGTCATCGGCTCGGACACCAGTGTGGTGCTGGACGGCGACGTGATCAACAAGCCGGCCGATGCGGCCGAGGCGACGGCCATGCTGGAGCGCCTGCGCGGGCGCACGCACGAGGTGCTGACGGCCATCACCGTTTTAGACACGGCCAACGGCGCGGCTTACACCGATCTGGCGCGTTCGCGCGTGCCCATGCGCCATTACAGCCGGGACGAGATCGCCGCCTATGTCGCCAGTGGTGATCCGCTGGACAAGGCCGGTGCTTACGCGATTCAACATGCCGGCTTTCAGCCGGTGGCGCACGGCGAGTTCGCGGATTGCTTCGCCAACGTGATGGGCCTGCCGCTCTGCCATCTGCTGCGCCGCCTGCGCGCCCTCGGCCTGGACGCGCTGACGGATCTACCCGCCGCGTGCCAGAAATTCATCCCGTACGATTGCCCGGTCTACGCCGGCATTCTCAATGGTCTTGCCGACTAAGCCCTGTCGCTTCATGCGGCGCCCCTGGCATGTGGCCGCCGCGCTCTCCATCGCCCTGGCCCTGCTCAGCGCCTGCGCCGGTGCGCCGGCGGGCGTCACGCCGGCGACCATTGCACCAACGGCGACGCCGAGCACGCCCGATCCACAAGGCACGGCGCAGGCGTTTCTGGACGCCTGGCAGCGCGGCGATTACGCCGGCATGTACTCTCTGCTCTCGCCGCTGAGCCGCGATGCCCTGAGCGCCGCCGACTTCCAGGCTCGCTATCAGTCCGTCAACCGCACAGCCGGCATCTCTCAAGTCACGGCCAGGGTGTTGAATGCCCTGAACAGTGGCGCCAAGGCCGGTGTTTTATATGAGGTGACCCTGCGCACCACGCTCTTCGGCGATCTGCGCCGCGAGATCACCATGCCCCTCGTCTTCACCGAGGGGCGCTGGACGGTCGCCTGGACCAATGGCCTGATCCTGCCCGAACTGGAAGGCGGCGGCACGTTGTCACTGGCGGTTTCGTTCCCTTCGCGAGGCAACGTGTACGACCGCAACGGTCTGGGGCTGGCGGCGCAGGGTGAAGCGGTCGCTATCGGCGTACGGCCGGGCGCACTGACGGATGAGGGTGCGGTACTGAATGCGCTCTCGCCGTTGCTTGGCTTAAGTCCGCAGGCGCTCCAGCAAAAGTACGCCAATGCCCGCCCCGACTGGTATGTGCCGCTGGGCGAGGTGGCTGCCGGTGACGTTCAGGCCAGGCTGAGCACGCTGACCGCCCTGCCCGGCGTTGAACTCAGGCCATACAACACACGCTTTTACCCGTTTGGCGGCGTTGCGCCGCAGGTGGTGGGTTACCTGCGTGCCATCGCGCCGGAGCAACTGGCGGCGTTCCAGGCGCTGGGCTACACCGGCGATGAGCGCGTCGGGCAGGCCGGCCTGGAGGCCTGGGGCGAGAAGTATCTGGCCGGTCGCCCGGCCGGCGTATTGCGCGCTACCTTTCCCGATGGCCGCGTCATCCGCATCGCGGAAAGCGCGCGCCGGCCCGCGGAATCCATCTACACCACGCTCGACCGACCGCTACAGCTCGCGGCGCAACAGTTGCTGGCCAGCTTCCCTAATCCTGTGCGCGGTGCGATTGTTGCCCTCGACCCGGCCACCGGCGCCGTGCTGGCTATGGCCTCCAGCCCCACTTTCGACCCAAATCTCTTCGATCCGACCAACCCTCACAGTGACCAGCTGACGGCCGTCCTGAATGACCCGGCCAACCCCCTGCTCAACCGGGCGACGCAGGGTGTCTACCCGCCCGGCTCCATCTTCAAAATACCGGTGATGGCGGCGGCCCTGCTCTCCGGCCAATTCACGCGCGATACCATCGTGGACTGTGGCCATGTGTGGAACGGCCTTGGCCCGAACGCGCTGAAGTACAACTGGACATTTGGGCGCGGCCTCAAGCCTTACGGCAAGATCAACCTGGTGCAGGCGCTGACGACTTCGTGCAACCCGTACTTTTATACGGTGGCCTTCACCCTCGACCAGACGGACGCGAGCTTTATTCCCAAGGTGGCCCGCGAGTTCGGGTTCGGCGCGGCCACACAAATCGGCCAGGTCGCGGAGGCCGCCGGTCTGGTGGGCGACCCGGATTGGAAACAACGCACACTCAACGACCCATGGCGTCCGGGCGATGGTGTGAACTTGGGAATCGGTCAGGGCTACATCCTCGTCACGCCGCTACAGGTGGCGCAGATGATGGCTGCGATTCAAAACGGCGGCGTGATTTATCGGCCTCAGCTCGTGCTGCGGGTGGAGCCGCCGGGCGGGCCGCCCAGCTTCGAGCTGAAGCCGGTGGTCACAGGCCACCTGCCCGTGGATGCCGACCAGTTGCAGGCCATCCGTGAGGGGTTGACCGCCGTCACCAGCGACCGCTTGGGCACCGCGCGGTCACAATTTCTCGGGCTGACCGTGCCCACCGCCGGCAAGACCGGCACCGCCGAAGATCCGGCCGGCGGCGCGCCGCACGCCTGGTTCGCCGGTTACACGGAGGCCAATCGCCCGGATAAGCCGGACATCGCCCTCGTGATCGTGATCGAGAACATCGGCGAAGGCTCGACTTTTGCTGCGCCGGTGTTCCGGCGGCTGGTGGAGATTTACTTCGACGGCCAGCCTTCCACATACCTGCTGCCCTGGGAGGGCGCGCCGAGTGTGGGCCCGACGCCCAGGCCTTGATCCGCCTCGGCCGTAGAAGGTCTTGATTTACCCCGGCATTGTCCGCAAGGCCCAGAGTGGTTTCTTCACCGTGCGCACCGAAGCGGGCGATGTCGTCTGTCACGTGCGGGGGCGGTTGAAGAAACACCGCCGGGTCAGGGATCTGATCGCTCTGGGCGATCAAGTCACGATCTCTCTCCAACCGGATGGCAAAGGCATGATCGAGGCCATCGCGCCGCGCCGTACGGCGCTGGCGCGCCGCGCGCCCTCCGGCTCGGGCCGTGGCGGCCGGCGCGAAGCCAAACGTGAGCGGGAGCAGGTCCTCATCGCCAACCCGGATCAGGCCGTCTTTGTCTTTGCCTGCGCTCAGCCGGAGCCGCATCTGCGGGCACTGGATCGCTTCCTGGTGATGGCCGAGGCCTCCCACCTGCCGGCCCTGATCTGCGCCAACAAAGTAGATCTGGTGGCACGCGAACAGGCCGAGGCGATCTTCGGCATTTATCCGCCGCTGGGTTATCCGGTGATTTACACGTCGGCCCGCGCCCGGCTCGGCCTCGAAGAACTACGCGCCCGACTGTGCGGCAAACTTTCGGTGCTAGCCGGGCCCTCAGGCGTGGGCAAATCCAGCCTGCTCAACGCCGTTCAGCCCGGGCTGGGGCTGCAGGCGCAGGCGATCTCACAGGCCACACAGAAGGGCCGGCACACCACCGTTTATTCCGAGCTGTTGCCCCTGGAAGAAGGCGGTTACGTAGCGGATACACCTGGCATACGGGCCCTGGCGCTCTGGGATATTGAGCCGGAAGAACTGGATGGTTACTTTGTAGAGCTCAGGCCGCTGGTAGCGTACTGTGCCTTTAGTGATTGCACGCATCTGCATGAGCCGGGTTGTGCGGTTCGCCAGGCTGTCGCTGCCGGCCAGATCGCAGCCTCACGTTATGACAGCTATTGCCGCCTGCGCCGAGGTGAAGATTAGGACCTTAAAGTTGAGCAATTCGCGTGCCAGATCGAGCCACATAGGTAAAAAGTCTGGTATACTGGCGCTAAATTCGTTAGCAATTCGTTTCATTCGAGACCATTTTGCCGGATTATGGCGTGGCGCCCCAAGACTTCACTCGCTCTTTAGCCGGGCGCCGTGGCCAAAGTAACGCAATGAGCTGGGCATTGCGGGGATCTGGGGAGACTTCCGGGAGGAGTGGTTCCATGTTCTACCGTGGCGTACCAGGCACCAGGGTACTCCTCGCGTGGCTGATCGTCGTCAGCCTGTTTGGCGTTTCAACCACCCAAGCCCAGTCTCAACCTCCACCTGCACCCACCCCCTTTCCACAAACGGGCCATGCCGTAGACCCCACGTTCGCCGCTTACTTCGAGGCCAACGGCGGCGTCGAGGCGTTTGGCTATCCCATCACCCGCTCCTATATCGAAAACGGTTTGCTGGTCCAGTACTTCCAGAATGTCCGGATGGAACACCATCCCTACAATCCGGAACCGTACAAGATTCAGTTGGGCCTGTTGGGAGAGGAGCTGGGCAAGCGCCAGCCCCCGATCCCGGTGAATCAGATTCCCGCGCCGTCCGACCCGAGTTGCCTGTACTTCCCCCAATTCGGCCACGCTGTCTGCTATTCGTTTCTGAAATACTACAACGAGCATGGCCAGCTCGACCGGTTCGGTTACCCGATCTCTTCGATGTTCGTCGAAAAAGATCGCCTGGTGCAATGGTTTCAGCGCGCCCGGCTGGAGTTTTATCCGGGCCGACCGGAGGGGCAGCGGGTGAGCGTGGCACCGCTGGGCCGAATCTACCGGGACGAGAAAAAACTCAACCCTGCGGATGAAATCCCTGAGACGGGCGGCAACAGCCTCAGTGTGGCGGTGGTTCAACTACGCGCCCGAGCCACCGTCGCCGACTCGGTCGTCAAACGCGGCGCGACCCAGGCCGTGTATGTGACGGTCACGAATCAGTTGAACCAACCGCTTCAGGGTGCCCTCGTCACGGCCACGATCCATTACCCGACCGGCCCGCAATCCCTGCCCCTGCCGCCAACCGACAGCCGTGGCACCACAACATTGTCGTTCAATGCCGGCCGCTTCCCTCCCGGCACGGTGGTCGCAATCGAGGTCCAGGCAAGTTATCAGGGCCTGACGACCAAGGTTCCGACCAGTTACCTTCTCTGGTTCTACTGAGCGCGACCAGACCTCACTGCCCGCCCTGCCGGCGGGCTTTTTTGTCGCCTCAGAGAAGCACCCAGCGCAGTTTATAATCGCGGCCAACCACCCCTCTGCCGGGAGTTACTGCACATGCCGAATCCACTGACGCTGCTTTTCCTGACGAGCGAGTTCAAGGGTCTGGCGGCCCTCCGCGAGGCTAAACGTCAGGGCTGCCGCACCCTGCTGCTCGCCCACCAGAAGGACCAGCACGCCGAGTGGCCGCGTGAGAGCCTGGACGAAGTCTTTTTCATGCCCACGCTGCTCCACGTGCGCGACGTGATCAACGCCGTCAGCTACCTGGCGCGCACCCGCGTCATAGATTTCATCTTCCCGCTCGACGATTTTGAAGTGGTCACCGCCGCCGAACTGCGCGAGCATTTCCGCCTGCCGGGCCTGAGCACCTCCGTCGCCCGGCGCTTTCGCGACAAGCTGGCGATGCGGCAGGTGGCGCAGGATGCCGGCCTGCGCGTGCCGGCGTTCTGCGGCGTCTTCAATCATCAGCGCCTGCGTGATTTCATGACGCGCACGCCCGGCCCCTGGCTGCTCAAGCCGCGTGGCGAAGCCAGCTCGGCGGGCATCCGGCGCATCAACAAGCCGGACGAGCTGTGGCCGCAGCTAGAGGCGCTGGGCGACGAGCAATCTTTTTTTGTGCTGGAGCAATACCTGCCGGGCGATGTGTTTCACGTCGACTCGCTGGTGAACGAGGGCGACGTGATCTTCAGCGTCGCCAGCCAATATGGCCGCCCGCCGCTGGATGTGTACCACGGCGGCGGCGTGTTCTACACCCGCAGCCTGGACCGCGCCGCGCCCGAAACGACGGCCCTGCTCGATTTCGATCGGCAGCTCCTCCAGGTGCTCGGCCTGCCGCGCGGCGCGACGCACGCCGAGTTCATCCGCGCGCGCGCCGACGGTCAGTTCTACTTCCTCGAATGCGCGGCGCGCGTCGGCGGGGCCAACATCTCCGATGCGATCGAATTCGGCGCCGGCCTCAACCTGTGGGCCGAATGGGTCAAGATCGAGCTGGCCCACCTGCGCGGCGAGACCTATCGGCTGCCGGCCACGCGCGCCGACTATGTCGCCGTGCTGAACTGCCTGGCGCATCAGGAATGGCCGGACTTGTCGAGCTACGACGACTTCGAGGTCGCCTGGCGGCTGGTCAAGCCTTACCATGCCGGGCTGATCCTGGTGACGCCGGACTCCGCACGCCTGGCCTCCCTGATCGAATCCTACACGGAGCGCTTCAGCCGCGACTTCCTGGCCGTGATGCCCGCCCGCGAGACTCTGCGCGAGTAATCGGCCCCGGCTTGCGCAACCAATCACCGTCTTCGATACCGGGATACCTCTCATGACGAATCTACCCAACAGCGCTGACGTGGTTGTAATCGGCGGCGGGGTCATGGGCGCAAGCACGGCCTACCATCTCGCCAAACACGGCGGCCTCTCGGTCGTGCTGCTGGAGCGCGAGGCCTTCTTTGGGCTGGGCGCAACGGGCCGCTGCGCCGGCGGCATCCGCTACCAGTTCGGCACAGCCATCAACATCCGGCTCTCACAGCACAGCCTGCCCATGCTCGACGCCTTTGAAGAGGAGACCGGCCAGCCGGCGCTCGTGCGCAAATGCGGGTACCTGTTCGTGCTGACGCGCGAAACCGACCTCACCGAGTTCCGGCGCAATGTCGAGCTCCAACGCTCGCTGGGCGTGAACACCGAGTGGCTGAGCGGTGACGAGGTGCGCCGGCTGGCCGCGCCGTGCGTCTTTCCGAATGCCCTCGCCGGCACCTTTAACCCCAACGACGGCCTGGCCGACCCCAACAGCGTGGTGATGGGCTACGTTAATGCCGCGCGGCGGCTGGGCGCGCTGTGCCTGACCGAGGTGACGGTCGAAGGCATACACCTGGACAACGGCCGGGTCGAAAGCGTGACGACGAACCGCGGGCGGATCGCCACGCACATCGTGGTGAACTGCGCCGGCCCGTGGAGCGCCGCCATCGGGCGCCTGGTCGGCCTGGAGTTGCCCGTCACGCCGCTCCGCCGCCAGTGGCTGACGACCACCGCCCTGCCCGGCCTACCCGCCGGCTTCCCCTTCGTCATTGACTTTGCGCAGAGCCTTTACTTTCACCGCGAGGGCGAAGGCGTGCTCACCGGCATGTCGAACCCGGACGAGGCGCCGGGTGAGGATCAGAGCGTTGACCCGCAATGGGAGTTGACGCACATGGAGGCGGCGGCGCGGCGCCTGCCGCTGCTCGAACAGGCAGGCGTGGTAGCGCGCTGGGCCGGCCTGTATGAGATGACGCCGGACGCGCATCCCATCCTCGGCGCGACGCCGGTGGCCGGTTTCTATCTTCTCACCGGCTTCTCCGGCCACGGCTTCATGCACGGCCCCATCGGCGGCAAGCTGCTGGCCGAGATCATCACGACCGGCCGTGCGCAGACGCTCGAGGTGAGCGCGCTGGCGCTGGACCGCTTCAGTCAGGGGCAGACGGTGCGCGAGTATCACGTGGTCTGAAAGTTATAATCAGCAACAGAGTATAATCCCCCTACGCTCGGCAACAAGCCACCTGCTTCATTCTCGAGGGCCCCTGTGCGGCTCGAAAGGATAACCCCCCATGTCCCTCCAACCGCAGAACCTGTTCGGTGCGCGCGCCCGGCTCGGTGAATACTACCTCTACCGCCTCGATGCGCTCGCCCGGGCCGGCCTGGCGCCCAACCTCGAGCGCCTGCCGTTTTCCATCCGCATCCTGCTCGAAGCCTTACTGCGCAACTGCGACGGTTACCTGGTGACCGAAGAGGATGTGACGCGGCTGGCCCGATGGAACGCCGCCGCCCCGGACCCCGCCGAGTTGCCCTTCCTCCCCGCGCGCGTGGTGATGCAGGACTTCACCGGCGTGCCCTGCGTGGTGGATCTGGCGGCGATGCGCGACGCCGTCAAGCGCCTGGGCGGCGACCCGAAGAAGATCAATCCGCTCGTGCCCGTTGACCTGGTGATTGACCACTCGGTTCAGGTGGATTACTTCGCCAGCGAGCTGGCGCTGCTGCGCAACGCGCAACTGGAGTTCGAGCGCAACCGCGAGCGCTACGAGTTTCTGCGCTGGGGCGCACAGGCCTTCAACAACTTCCGGGTCGTGCCGCCGGCCACCGGCATTGTCCATCAGGTCAACCTGGAGTACCTGGCGCAGGGCGTGCTCTCCAAACCTGAGGGCGACGGGCGCGTACTCTTCCCGGACACGCTCGTCGGCACCGACTCGCACACGACGATGATCAACGGCCTGGGCGTGCTCGGCTGGGGCGTGGGCGGCATCGAGGCCGAGGCCGTGATGTTGGGCCAGCCGCTCTACCTGGTCACGCCGCAGGTCATCGGGATGAAGCTCTTCGGCCAGTTGCGCGAAGGCGTCACCGCCACCGACCTGGTGCTGACCGTAACGCAGATGCTGCGCAAGAAAGGCGTAGTGGATAAGTTCGTGGAATTCTACGGGCCGGGCCTGTCTTCGATGAGCCTGGCGGATCGCGCCACCATTGGCAACATGGCGCCCGAATACGGCGCGACCTGCGGCTTCTTCCCCGTGGACGCCGAGACGCTGCGTTACCTGCGCGACACGGGCCGCGGCGACTCGGCGGCGCTGCTGGAACGATACGCCAAGGAGCAGGGCCTGTTCCGCACCGACGCCACGCCCGACCCGATCTTCACCGACACACTCGAGCTCAACCTGGCCGATGTCGAACCATCGCTGGCCGGCCCCAAGCGCCCGCAGGACCGCGTGCCGATGCGCGAACTCAAGGCCGCCTTCCGCAAGGCCCTGAGCGCGCCGGTGAAAGAACGCGGCTTTGGTCTCCCGGAAAGTGAGTTGGGCAAAACGATACTACTCGGCAATGGCCAATCAGCAATTGGCAATCAGCAACCAGCACTGAGCCACGGCTCGGTCGTCATCGCCGCCATCACTTCCTGCACCAACACCAGCAACCCAAGCGTGATGCTCGCCGCAGGCCTGCTGGCAAAGAAAGCAGTAGAGAAAGGCCTGAGCGTGAAGCCCTACGTCAAGACCAGCCTCGCGCCCGGTTCCAAGGTGGTGACCGAGTACCTACGGAAGAGCGGCACACTGCCCTACCTGGAGCAGCTTGGCTTCAACGTCGCCGCCTACGGCTGCACCACCTGCATCGGCAACAGCGGCCCGCTGCCGGAGGCCGTGGCCAAGGCGGTGACCGAGAGCAACCTAATCGCCAGCGCCGTCATCTCCGGCAACCGCAACTTCGAGGGCCGCGTCCATCCGCTGGTCAAGGCCAACTTCCTGGCCTCGCCGCCGCTGGTCGTCGCGTACGCACTGGCCGGCACCACCGACATTGACCTGAGCACTGCGCCGCTCGGCATCGGCAAGGACGGCGAGGCCGTTTACCTGCGCGACATCTGGCCGACACAGCAGGAAATCGCCGAGGCCATCGCCGCCTCGATTGACCGGGAGATGTTCACCCGGAACTACGGCAACGTCTTCGACGGTAACCCGGACTGGAACGCCATCCCGGTGAGCGGCGGCGAGCTGTACCCGTGGGACGAAAGCTCGACGTACATCCAGAGCCCGCCGTTCTTTGAGAATCTGAAATTGGAACGTGAGCCGCTACGTGAGATCCGCGGCGCGCGCGTGCTCGGCCTGTTCGGCGACTCCATCACCACCGACCACATCTCGCCGGCGGGCAACATCGCCAAGGATTCGCCGGCCGGCCGCTACCTCATCGAGCGCGGCGTGCAGCCCAGGGACTTCAACCAGTACGGCACGCGGCGCGGCAACGACCGGGTGATGACACGCGGCACCTTCGCCAACATCCGCCTGAAGAACCTGCTGCTAGGCGGCGAGGAGGGCGGGAACACGCTGTACTTCGGGCCGGGCACCGAAGCGCCCGAAAAGATGCCGATCTACGACGCCGCCATGAAGTACAAAGCGGCGGGCGTGCCGCTGATTGTCCTGGCGGGGAAGGAGTACGGCACCGGCTCCTCGCGCGACTGGGCGGCCAAGGGCACACTGCTGCTCGGCGTGCGTGCCGTCATCGCCGAAAGCTTCGAGCGCATCCATCGCAGCAACCTGGTGGGCATGGGCGTGCTGCCCCTCGTCTTCCGGCCTGGTGAGAACGTCGAGTCGCTCGGCCTGACAGGCCGGGAGAGCTACGACATCCTTGGCATCAACGATGACCTCCAGCCGAGGCAGGAGCTGACGGTGGTGGCCACCGCCGCCGACGGGCAGCGGACGGAGTTCAAGGTGATCGCTCGCCTTGACACACCGGTGGACGTGGACTACTACAAAAACGGCGGCATCCTGCCGACGGTGCTGCGGGGGTTGATGAAACAGTCATGAAACTCTACACCATCGGCTTCACTCAGAAACGAGCCGCAACCTTCTTCGGCCTGCTGCGCGAGCATGGCGTGCGCCGGCTGGTGGACGTCCGCCTGAAGCCTGACGGCCAGCTCGCCGGCTTCGCCAAGAAGGACGAACTGCCGTTCTTTTTATACGAGCTGGCCGCCGGCCTTTTCCCGATCACCTGGCCGGCAAGACTTTTGCTGATTTTCAGCAGGGCTGAATGGCCCAGGTTGGACAAAGGCGGTGCCTCTGTCCAACTTCCGTCAGCGCTCTCACTCAGTAAATCGGCAGATACCGCTCCAGCTCCCATTGGCTGACGCTTAGGCGGTACTCGTCCCACTCCTGCTGGCGACCCTCGAGGTAACGCTCGAAGAGATGGTCGCCGAAGGTGCGGCGCATCAGATCACTTCCCCTCAATTCCTCGATGGCCTCGCCCAGCGAGCCGGGCATCGCCGTCAACGTTTTGAGCTGCGCCTCGTCCAGGTGATACAGGTCTTCCTCATTAGGCGGCGGCGCAGGCAGTTTGTTCACGACGCCGTCCAGGCCGGCCATCAGCATGGCGGCGAAGGCCAGGTACGGGTTGGCGCTCGGGTCGGGGCAGCGCAGCTCGATGCGGGTGGCGCTGGCGACGCGGCCCGGGCTGACCTTGGGGATGCGGATGAGGGCCGAGCGGTTGATGCGCGCCCAACTGATGTAGACCGGCGCCTCGTAGCCGGGCACCAGCCGCTTGTAGCTGTTGACCAGCGGCGCGATGACGGCGGAGATAGCGCGGGCGTGCTTGAGCTGGCCGGCGATGAAATGCCTGGCCGTCGGGCTGAGGCCGTACTCGTCATCGCCGTCGGCGAAGGTGTTCTTGCCGTCCTGCCAGAGGCTCTGGTGCGTGTGCATGCCACTGCCGTTGATGCCAGCCACCGGCTTGGGCATGAAGGTGCAGTACAGGCCGTTCTTCTGCGCAATGGCCTTGAGCGTCAGGCGCAGCGTCACCGCGTTGTCGGCGGTGCGCAGAGCGTTGTCGTACTTGAAGTCAATCTCGTGCTGGCCGACGGCGACCTCGTGATGCAGCGCCTCGACGCGGATGCCGAAGGAGCCAAGCGCGGTCACCATCTGCCGGCGCACCGAGTGCGCCAGGTCGGTGCTCACATCGAAGTAGCCCGCCTGGTCGTGCGGCGTCAGCGGCATGAGCGAACCATCGGCATGTGGCTTGAAGAGGAAGAACTCCAGCTCCGGCCCGGTGAAATACTCGTAGCCGTGCCTCTGGGCCTCGGCCAGCGCGCGCTTGAGCACGTTGCGCGGGTCGCCGCTGAAGGGCTCGCCCGTTGGCAGGTAGGCATCGCAGATCACGCGCGCGGTTGGCACGTCGGTGTCCCAGGGCACGACAGCGAACGTGTCCAGGTCGGGGTGCAGCAGCATGTCGCTTTCGGCGATGCGGGCAAAGCCCTGCACCGAGGAGCCGTCGAACCACATGCCGTGGTCGAGCACATCCGGCCACATTTCCACCGGCAGGCCCACGCTCTTCACCACGCCCATGATGTCGGTGAATTGCAGGTTGATGAACTGGATGCCCGCGGCTTTGATGGTCTTTTCGACGGCAGCATTTTTTTCGGGGGTGTGCATGTGTCCTTCTCCTGAGTGGTATGCAGGAGAGTCTAACGGAAAGCGAGGCCGTGTCAAAAAGGATTTTCGGCCTGTATGTTCTCCATTTTTCACAGTTGGGTACAATGCAGACGTGGCAGCCCTCTCGCGTTCGTCTGTGCTCCGCAAACACATCGCCCTGCCCCAGCAGCACGGCGCGTGGGTGATGTGGGGCGGGCCGCTGATCGTCGGCGCAGCGGTGGGCGGCGCTGCCAAGCCCGCGTTGATCTGGCTCACGCTCGCTTCGCTGGGCGCATTCCTCGCTCTGCAACCGCTAACTATTTTCGTGAAGGTGCTGGCGAAGCGTCGGGCTGTGGAGGAACGGGCCCCTGCGCTGTTCTGGCTGGCCGTTTACGGCGCGCTGATGGCCGTCGGCGGGCTGGGCCTGTGGCTCTCCGGCGCGGGCTGGGTGCTGGTCGTCGGGCTGTTGGCCGTGCCGGTGCTGGTCTGGCAGATGGCGCTGGTCGCGCGGCGCGAGGAGCGCGGCCAGCTGGGCGTAGAGCTGGTGGGCGCGGGCGTGCTGGCGCTCAACGCCGGCGCCGCGCATGGGGTCGCCAGCGGCAGCTTCAACCCGACGAGCCTGATGGTGTGGGTGCTGTGCTGGCTGCAGGCCGCCGGGGCCATCGTCTACGTCTTTCTGTGCTTGGAGTATCGCCGGCTGAAGGCCGTGCCGGCGACGGGCGAAAGGCTGCGGTTGAGCCGCCGCTCGACGCTCTGCAACGCGGCGAACGTCGTCGGCGTTGCGGTGCTGGCCGGCTTCGGCTGGGTCCCGGCCTGGACGTTGCTGCCATTCGGGTTGATGCTCGGCGAGGCGTTATACGGCGGGCTATGGCGCCCCCCGGTCGGCGTCAAGCCGGTGATCATCGGCGTACGGCAGATGGTGGTGTCTATCCTGTTTTATCTGCTGTTGATCGGCGCTCACGGGCTGGCGCGCCCGTGATTCGCCGCCGCAGCCACGCCCGGGCGCCGGACCTGGATTCTGAATACTTGTTATTCAGGATTTCTATTAGAGCATGTAAAACGCCCTGTGATAAAATCCGCGCAATTCTTGGTCGGGTAACTCCCCTTCCATTTAGGAGATTGCTGACACTATGGCTACAACGGCCACCCAAGCAACCACCTCGTCTCAGGCTCAAGTTGCCGTCTCGCCCATGACGCGGCGCGAATTCCTGTACTACATCTGGTTTGCTTCCATCGCACTGGTTGGTTTGCAATCGGGTGCGGCTCTGCTGTGGTTCGCTTATCCGCGCTTCAAAGCCGGCACCTTCGGCGGCATCTTTGAAATTGACATCGCGGAGCTGCCGCCGGTGGACTCCGGCCCGAAGCCCTTTTCCGGCGGGCGCTTTTGGCTGGTCAACATTGGCGACGGCACGCGCAACGACCCGCGTCAGCCAAGCCAGTGGCGACCCGCGGCCGGCGTGCGCGCCCTGTACATGATCTGCGTCCACCTGGGCTGTCTCTATGCCTGGGTGCCGACCAACAATCGCTTTGAATGCCCATGCCACGGCTCCAAGTTTCTGGCCAGCGGCACGGCCATCGCCGGCCCGGCCAACCGCAACCTCGATGTATTCTATGTGGAGTCGGTGGACGCTGACGGCAACGTCATTGACAAGACCGACGTGGTCAACGGCGAGGGCCGAGCCATCCGCATCGAGGGCGCTGCCCGCCTGCGCGTCAACACCGGCCAGCGGATCAACGGCGCCAGCAACCCCACCCCACGCGAAGCCAACGCCTAACCTCGCCCAGAAGCAGAACGCCCATTGGTAGCAAGCCCCCACAAGGAGACCCTGAGTTATGGCCGTCTGGAAATTTCATAGTCCGTTCCTCGACGATGTGAGAACCAAAGGCCTCGGCCCGGCGCTCCTGTTCAAGACCAACGAGGTCGTGGAGCGCATCACCGCCGGCCTGGATATCGAGGACATCCGCTCGATGTTGCGCGGTGACCCGGCGCCCAAGCCCAACCCGCGCCTGCGTCCGCACGCCGACGGCTTCTGGCTGCACATGCGGCCCACCTACTACCACGTGCTGACGACGGGTATCTATCCGTCCTTCCGCATGGGCTGGCTGTCTACGTACTTCTTCGCCTTCGAGATCATCACCGGCCTGTTCCTGATGGTCTTCTACACCCCGTCGCCGCTGGTGGCCTACGAGAACATGCTCAACATCCTGAGCAACGTGCCGTTCGGCCGCCTGATGCGCGACCTGCACAAGCTCGGCGCGGAGATGATGGTGATCGTCGTCGTGCTCCACATGTTCCGCACCTTCATCACCGGCAGTTATAAAAAGCCGCGCCAGTTCACCTGGTTCACCGGCGCCATCCTGCTGCTGGTCACGCTGCTCCTGTCCTTCTCCGGCTACCTGCTGCCGTGGGACCAGCTGGCCTTGTGGGCGGTGACTATCGGCGCTTCTATGGCGGAGGCCATTCAGCCGCAGTTCATCGGCGACTTTGTCAACCTGATCGTTCGCGGCGGCCCGCAGTTCAACGAGCACGGCCTGTTGCGCTGGTATCTGGCCCACGTCCTGCTGCTGCCCATCCTCGGCATCATCTTCACCGGCGTCCACTACTACAAAGTGGTGCTGCACGGCCACGGTCTGCCGCCGGAAGTGGAGCCGGTAGGCGAGGACACGGCCAAGCGCGTGCCGATGGACACGCGTGTCTACTTCATGCCGGATATCCTCACCCGCGAGCTGCTGCTCTTCTGCCTGGTGACGGCGGGCATGACCGTCGCGGCCGTCTTTTTCTATCACGCGCCGCTGGAGCCGCACGCCGACCCGCTGGTGACGCCGCTGCACACTACCGCCCCCTGGTATTTCCTGTGGATCCAGGGCATGCTGAAGATCGGCGACAAGTTCGTGTGGGGCATCATCATGCCCGGCATCGCCTTCGGCATCCTGTTCGTGCTGCCCTACCTAGAGGTCGGCCCGAGCCGCCGCTACGGCGACCGGCGCGTCGGCCTGAGCCTCGGCCTGGCGGCGGTGGCGCTGCTGGCCATCCTCTCCTACATGGGCACGCCCAAGTACGCAGTGCTCGGCTCGATTGACCAGGAGATCGTGGCCGAACTGATCCCTCAGACGCATCCCGGCCCGTTCCGCCAATCCCCCTTCGACGATCTCCGCACCGCGGCGGTCTCGTCAGAAAACCCCACCGGGCGCGTGACCTACGCCGCGGCGGACTGGGAGCGCGCGCCCACCGCGTCGCTGCGCAACATCCTGCACATGATGCATGAAGAGTTGGAAGCCGCCGACAAGAAGGCCAAGCAGGGCCTGAAGCCTGAACAGGGCGCACTGCCCGGAGGCAAAGGCTTCATCATCATCGAGAACTGGCAGACCGACCTCAAGCGCGTCACCTTCCGCATCATCTGGGCCGAAGGGCCGGGCGAGAACGTTTGCGCGATTGGCAGCAAGAACGAGTTCTGCCAGACGATTTACCTGCATCGCGACTCGAACTACCGGCAAGGGCCGTAGGCTGTATCGGATTTGACTCAGGAGTAGACCATGGTTTGGCGTGTCGTGCTCGGAACTTTTAGCCTGGTCGTGACGATGATCGTCCTCGGCTATGTGGCCGTGACGGAACAGGACCGCATGGCGAGCTTTGAGCGGGCTTATGCCTCGCGGCAGATCGAGACCGGCGCTGCGCTGTACGAAGCCAACTGCGTGCGCTGTCACGGCCCGCGCGGCGAGGGCGGCATTGGCCCGGCGCTGAGCACCATTGACTTGTTCAACGGCCAGCGCCTCAGGGAGATCGGCTGGCAGGGCACGCTGGATGCCTACCTCCGCGGCGCAATCAACGCCGGCCGCCCGCGCCGGTCCGCGGCTTACGCTAATGCGCCGGAGCTTATGCCGGCCTGGGGTCAGCAGTACGGCGGCCCGCTCCGCCCGGATCAGGTCGAGGCCCTCGTGCTCTTCATCGAAAACTGGGGCGAGCAGTACAAAGATGCGTCGGGCAAGATCCCGTCGGCGACGCCCACACCCAACCCGAACGCGGCGGGCACGGATATCACCATCGAGTTGCCCCCTGGCGACGCCGCGCGCGGCGCGACGCTGGTGACGGCCTGCCAGGCCTGTCACGTCGCCGGGGCCAACGTACTCGGCTCGGCCTGGGAGTCGGCCAAGTCGCCGGAGGGCAAGAACGTTGCCCAGCACGCCGCCGAGCGCTTCCAGGCGCCGGGCTACACCGGCAAGGCGACCACCGCCGACCAGTACCTGTTCGAGAGCATCGTCAACCCGAATGCCTACATCACTCCGCCAGGCCAGGGCGCGACCTGGCAACCCGGCGGCCCCTCGACCATGCCTGCCAACTACGGCGAGACCCTGCTCAAGCAGGACATGGCCGACATCATTGCTTACCTGAAGACCATCCCGTAAGCGTCGCTCGGAAGCGAAACCGCTTTCACCCTCAGCCGCCGGAGCCAGGGACGACCGTCATCGGGTCGCCGACCGTCAGGTCGCTCTCTCCGGCGGTTTTGTTTTGCCGCTCTGCGGGCCACCGACCGCTACGCGCAGCCCCTGAGTGTTCCATCCAGGTGTGCACGCAAAAGATGTCAGTGACAGCCGCATCCTGAGCGGAGCGGGCTGCTTTTGCCCGCGCAGTCGAAGGAGCGGCTGACAACCTTTACGTGCACACTCCATCCGGCCCGCGCTTGCACATCAGCGGCCTCCCGGGGTATCGTTACAGCCTATGCAGAAGGTTGAACTCAGGTTGCCCCGCTACAGCTTGGGCGAGGAAATCGCAAACAGCGTCACGCATGGCGTGGGCGTGGTGCTCTCGATCGCCGGTCTGGCCGTGCTGACGGCCTTCGCCAGCGTCTTCGGGACGGCCTGGCACATCGTCAGTTGCAGCATCTACGGCACAACGCAGATCCTGCTCTACACCGCCTCGACCCTGTACCACAGCCTGCCGCTTTCGCGCGCCAAGGCCGTGCTGCGCGTCCTCGATCATTCGGCGATCTTTTTGCTTATTGCGGGGACGTACACGCCGTTCACACTGGTGAACCTGCGCGGCCCGTGGGGCTGGTCGTTGTTGAGCGCGGTCTGGGTGCTGGCCGTGCTGGGGATTGCGCTGCAAAGCAGGCTGATCCGGCAGAAGGCGTTGATCACCACCCTGCCCTACATTGGAATGGGTTGGCTCGCGGTAATCGGCCTCGAGCCGTTGCTGGAGCGCGTCGCGCCGGGCGGCCTGGCGCTGCTCCTGGCCGGCGGCCTTGCTTACACCGTGGGCGCGGTCTTCTACGTCTGGCGGCGGCTGCCCTATCACCACGCCATCTGGCATCTCTTTGTGCTTACGGGCAGCGCCTGCCACTACTTCGCCGTACTGTTATATGTCATTCCGGTGGCGGTGTAAGGGACGTTCTCGAGCCAGAAAAAGGCCCCGGCTGTTTTAGCCGAGGCCTTTTGGCTTTCATCGGTTGCACACTGCCGCAAAGCACTCCCTGTTGCCTGCTGTCCGCTCACGGGCTGCCCGGCACGGCCCAGTTCGTCCCGACGATTACCTGCACATCCACATTGCCGGCCGGGTTCATGCTGTTGACCACGCTGGCTGCGCCAAAGACCTGCGCCAGCCACTGGACGGTGGTGTTGGGCCGGCCGGTGTAATCAATGATGACGGCGCTGGTGTAATCGGCGCGATCGGCGTTGCCCGGCTCTAAGACATTCAAACCCTGTGCCCGCAGCCACTCGGTCGTCGCGCCGGCCAGGCCGGGCTTGCCCGAGCCGTTGAGCACCTGCACCCGTGCGCCTTCGGCCTTCACCGCCTCGAGGTTGGCCTGCAGAGGCGAGGCCAGCCCGGCGGAGGCGGCGAACAGCTCGTCGCGCAGCTCGCGGATCTTGTCGCGCAACGGGACCAGCACCTGGCGCAGCACGCCCTCGTTGGTAGTGAACGAGTATTCCAGCACGTACTGATAATCAATCACGCCGCTCCGGATACGGTCGCGCGGGATGTCCTGCGCCAGCAGCGCCAGCTCGATGATCTGTTGCAGGGAGAGGTCGGTCTGGATGCTCTGGTTGAGCGTGGTGTACAGCGTCGGCGCTTGCCGCACGAGCTGCGGCAGCATGTTCAGGCTGAGCACCTTGTCGCGCACCGCCAGCACCACCTGCTGCTGGCGCCGGGCGCGGTCCACGTCGGACGAATCGTGACGGGTGCGCGCATAACGCAGCGCATCGTAGCCGTTGAGCGTGTGCCTGCCCGCTGCCAGATAAAACGGATCGTAGCCGTAGTTGCTGTCCGGGTAGAGCGGATCATAAATCTCGGAGGGGTTGTCTATCTCCACGCCGCCGATGGCGTCCACCAGCGTCTCGAAAGCGGTGAAGTCCAGCCGGGCGTAGTAGTCAATATCCACACCGATGTTGTGCTCGACGGTCTTGACGGCCAGCGCCGGGCCGCCGCCCGGATAGTCGAAAGCATCGCCCTTGAAGTTGGCCGTGTTGATGGTGTCCGCGCCGAAATCGGGAATATCCACCCACAGATCGCGCGGGATGGAGAGGATGGCCGCCGACTTGGCGACCGGGTCCACCGAAATCACCATCATCGAGTCCGTGCGGTAGGCGCGTTCGGTCTCGATCTTGCGCCGGTCAATACCGAGCAGCAGGATGGTGACGCGCTGCGTGCCCTGCCACTTTTGCGGGATGAGGGGCGCGGGCGCAACGCCGTTATTATTATTGCCGCCGCCGGCGCTGCCGCCGGGCGACCCCGGGTCGCCGCTAAAGGCCGGTCCGCCAGCCGGGCCGGTGATCTGCCAGGCGGCGACTGCGTCGCGCACGCTGGTAAACACCAGGTAGCCGACCAGCGCCGCCGCCACGACGAAGAGCGCCACCAGGCCACCGATGGCCCAACCGGGCGTCCGAGGGTCGCGCTGGCGGCGTTTCGATTGAGACGAGCTTCGCGGCAATTGCGCCATAACCGGTCCTAGGCAATCGAATAACAAGCTTTCGCCAAGGTGATGAAAGGCTTTAGCCAGAATGCGGCGAGTATTATATCCGACCTGTCCGAACGCGCTTTTCAGCGACCCGTTCTTCCACCAGAAGCGACTTTCATTCCACCAGTTCCCTAGCATGCACAACCTCCCGGCGGCGCGGCAGCCGCCCGCTTTCTGGTGCCTGCAAAAACCGTGCCGGGGCCAAACGAAGGTTGCGCCTCGGCAGGGTTCGGCGCTGCAGCTCGAATTTCGACCGTCGCGTTTCGGCTATAATCGCACGCGTGCAAAGTGAAAGCGCCAACACCGTTAGTCTCAACCTTACCGCCTGGGCGCTGGCGCTCTTCGGCTGGGGCGGTCTCATCGGTCTGATCATCAATGTTGACCCGCGCCTCGGGCCGCTGCCGCTGTGGGGCTTCTTCGTCCTCTGGCTGATGGCCCTGACCGGAACCGCCGTCCCGTTTGTCAGCTATCTCAGCCGGCGCTTCTCGCGGCAGAGGCCGCCCGCCAGCGTGATCCTGCGCACCGCGCTGTGGGTCGGCTTCTTCGGCGCGACCTGCGCCTGGCTCCAGCGCAGCGGCCTGCTCAACGGGGCGACCGTCGCCCCGATCGCGATTGCGTTGATCGGAGTGGAATGGTTCCTGCGCCTGCGCGACCGCAGCCGCTGGTCGCCCGACAACGAATGAGCCTGCGCGACCTGCCCTCCGTCGAAAAACTGCTGAGCCAATCCGGTGACTTGATCGCAGACTATGGCCGCCCGCTGGTGGCCGACGTGCTGCGCGAAACGCTGGACCGGGCGCGCGCCCGTCTCAAGAGCGGGAACGACGCAACGCCAGCAACAGAAGATTTGCTCGCAGAGGCGCGCGACCAACTCGCCGCGCTGGCCGCACCGACGCTGCGCCCTGTCATCAATGCCTCGGGCGTCATCCTGCACACCAACCTCGGGCGCGCGCCGCTCTCCAAAGCCGCCGTGGCCGCCATGCAGGCCGCCGCGCAGAGCTACTCCACCCTCGAATACGATCTGAGCAAAGGCGAGCGCGGCTCGCGCACCGTCCACGCCGAGCGCCTGCTCACGCGCCTGACCGGGGCCGAGGCCGCGCTCGTCGTCAACAACTGCGCCTCGGCGCTGCTGCTCAGCCTCTCGGCGCTGGCCAAAGGCAGGGGCGTGCTCGTCGCGCGCGGGCAACTGGTGGAGATCGGCGGCGGCTTCCGCGTGCCCGACGTGATGAAACAGTCGGGCTGCCGGCTGGTCGAAGTCGGCACGACCAATCGCACCCACCTGCGCGACTACCAGGAAGCGCTCGACGCCAGGACCGCCCTTATCCTGCGCGCCCATCACTCCAACTTCAAAATCATCGGCTTCACCACCGAGCCGACACTGGAAGAGCTGTGTACGCTCGGCCTGCCGGTGATGGATGACCTCGGCTCCGGCGCGCTGCTGGACACCGCTGCGTACGGCCTGGCGCATGAGCCGACGGCGCAGGAGTCGGTGGCGGCTGGCGCGGCCGTCATCGCCTTCTCCGGCGACAAGCTGCTCGGCGGCCCGCAGGCCGGGATCCTCCTGGGCAAGGCCGAACTGCTGACAAAGATCAAGAAGCACCCACTGGCGCGCGCCATCCGCGCGGACAAGATCACGCTGGCGGCCCTGGTGGCCACCCTGTTGCACTATCTCAAAGATGAGGCCACGCACGAAATCCCCGTGTGGCGCATGATCGCCCTGCCCCTCAGCGAGATCGAACGGCGCGCGCAGCAGTGGCGCGCCGCCCTGGGCCTGGGTGAAGTGATCGCCGGCGAAAGCACCGTAGGCGGCGGCAGCCTGCCCGGCGAGACCCTGCCCACGCGCCTGCTCGCGCTCAGCGTCAAATCCCCCAACGCCGTCGCCGCCAGACTTCGCGCCCGGCCGTTGCCCATCATCGCCCGCGTCCTCGAGGGCCAGGTCGTCTTCGACCCGCGCACGGTGGCAGTGGAAGAGGAAACTCAACTGCTGGAGGGAATAAGGGCCGTGGCGCGTGTTGCGTAGGCCGGCATTGACCCCAGCACTTTGACACCCTGACACTTCGACACTTATAATGCCCGTGTCTTGGAGAGGTGCCAGAGTGGACGAATGGGGCGGTCTCGAAAACCGTTGTGGCCCCTTGGGTCACCGTGAGTTCGAATCTCACCCTCTCCGCTGAAAGATCGAACCGCCGGGAGCGTAAAGGACGCCAGGTAAACGGCGAAACCTTTGCGCTTTTCGCGTTTCTTTGCGCCCTTTGCGTTGCAGATCCCGAATGCCCTACACGACTCTGATCACCACCGCTGAACTGGCTGCGCACCTCGACGACCCGAACTGGGCCTGCCTCGACTGCCGCTTCGACCTGGCGGATCCGGCCTGGGGCGAGGCGCAGTACCGCGTCGCCCATATCCCCGGCGCGGCTTATGCCCACCTCGACCGCGACCTCTCCGGGCCAAAAACCGGGCGCAACGGGCGACACCCTCTGCCCGAGGCCGGCGACTTTCTCGCGCGGCTGCACAACTGGGGCATCGCGCCGCCGGTGCAGGTCGTCGCCTATGATCAGGACAACGGGATGTACGCCAGCCGCTTGTGGTGGCTGTTGCGCTACTTCGGGCACGACTCGGTTGCGGTGCTGGATGGCGGCTGGGCGAAGTGGACGACGGAGGGCCGACCCACCCGCTCCGGAGAGGAGCGGCGTGCCCCGGCCACCTGCTCGGCGCAGGAGCGGAAGGCTTTGCGACTCACAGCGGCAGACGTCGAGCAGGTACGCGCCGATCCCCTATGGAAGCTGGTGGACGCGCGCGCGCCGGAGCGCTACCGCGGCGAGGCCGAGCCGATTGACCCGGTGGCCGGCCACATCCCCGGCGCGATCAACCACCACAACGCGCTCAACGTGAACGCAGATGGAACGTTCCGCGCGCCGGAGGCCTTGCGCGCCCGGTTTCTGGCGCTGCTCGAGGACGTTCCCCCCGAGCGGGCGGTGATGTATTGTGGCTCCGGCGTGGCCGCCTGCCACAACGTGCTGGCCATGGAGGTTGCGGGCCTGCCCGGGGCGAAGGTCTACCTCGGCTCGTGGAGCGAGTGGATCAGCGACCCGGCGCGGGGCGTGGCGCGCGGAGGCTGAAGCGTGCAAGAGAAGGGGACAAGGAACCGCCCGGCCCCTGAATCACCAGCCCAACAAAATCAACACGCCCGTCAGGATCGCGGCAGCGATGAGGAAGGTGCTACCCACCACATTGAGCAGCGTGAGCAGGCCGAGGGCGATCAGCACGATGCCCAGCACCTTCATGATTTGGGTCTTCTGTGTCCGCGTCATCAATTCCTCCAGCAAAAAACCTCGTCAGGGCGCTCCGCCGATCCTGCCTAGCTGCACCTCGATGTTAGCTCCCTGCCCGCAATTCACGCACTCGCGCCATAAAAGCCTCGACGCGCCGTGCATCCACCGGGTTGGCCCAGTGCCCGTCCACTTTGAAGTGTGAGCCGATGATGAAGGCCTCCGCTTCGGGATAAAACGCCGCCAGGTTATCCACGTCCACGCCTGAGCCGAGCACAACGGGCAGGCGGCAGCGCGCCTTCACTTCGCGTACGGCGGCGAGCAGCGGCGGGTCGCCGGTGACGGCGCCGGTCACGATCACGGCATCGGCGCGCATGAACTCGGCCGCCTCCGCCAGCGCGCCCACGCTCACGTCCGCCGTGATCGCATGCGCCGCATGCTTCTTCTTGATATCGGCCCAGACCTGCACATGCTCCGCGCCGATCTGCCGGCGGTAACGCAGCAGCTCCGCCGCCGACGATTGGAGGAAGCCCTCATCAGCGATGTGGGCAAAGACGTAGCCCTCCGCGCGGATGAAGTCCAGGCCCGCCGCCTGCGCGACGGCCAGCGCCTCCACGTTGGCCCCCGCCAGAATCTGGATGCCGACCGGCAGCCCGCTCTCGGCTTTCACCGCTTGCCCGGCCAGCGTCATGGCCGCCACAATCTCCGGCCCGACGCGCCCGCGCAGATACGGCACGTCGTGCATGTTTTCGATCCCGATGCCGTCTACACCCGCCTCGCGATAGAGACGCGCTTCGGCCACGGCCTGGGCCACGATTGCGCCGACGCTTTGCGTATTGGCCGGTGTGCCCGGCAACGCGCCCACGTGAATCATGCCGATGACGGGCCGGGGGGAAGTGAACCGTCCGTGGAACATGCGTCACCTCCCATTGGCCAGCGAGGCCGCGGCCAGGGGCGCCGCCTCGTTGCGAAACTGCATCCGGTACAGCCGCGCATACAGGCCGTCGCGCGCCATCAGCTCGGCGTGCGTGCCGAGGCCTACCAACCGGCCCTGCTCCAGCACGGCAATGCGGTCAGCGCGGTGCACGGTGCTCAACCGATGAGCGATGATCACGCTCGTCCGGTTTTTCATCAGCCGATCGAGCGCCTCCTGCACCAGTTGCTCGGATTCGGAGTCCAGGCTGGAGGTGGCTTCATCCAACAGTAAGATGCGCGGGTCTTTGAGGATGGCACGGGCGATAGCGATGCGCTGGCGCTGGCCGCCGCTCAGCTTCACGCCACGCTCGCCGACGACGGTGTCGTAGCCGTTGGGCAACCGTTCGATGAATTCGGCAGCGTTGGCCGCGCGCGCCGCCGCCTCCAGCTCGGCGTCGGTCGCCTCCAGCTTGCCGTAACGCAGGTTTTCGCGCACCGTGCCGCTGAAGAGGTGCGTCTCCTGCGGCACCAGGCCGATCTGTCCGCGCAGCGAGGCCAGCGTCACCGTGCGCAAGTCATAGCCATCCACGCACACGCGCCCGGCGGTCGGGTCATAGAAGCGTGGGATGAGGTTGAAGAGCGTGGTCTTGCCCGCGCCGCTCGGCCCTACCAGCGCCAGCACCTCGCCCGGACGAATCTCCAGCGAGATGTCGTGGAGGACGCGGCCCTCACCTCCCGTCCCCCTCTCCTGAAGGGAGTGGGAGGGAGAGAAGTAGGTGAACGAGACGTGCTCGAACGTGATGCGCCCGCGCGCGGGCGGCAGCGCCACCGCGCCCGGCGCGTCGTGCACCTCCGGCGTCTCGTCAATCAGCTCAAAGACGCGGCGCGTTGCGCCGAGCGCTTCCTGAACCTGGCCGTACAGCCCGGTGAACGCGCCAAGCGAGGCGGCGATGTTGACGCCGTAGACGAGGAAGGCGATCAGCGAACCGGCTGTGAGCCGCCCGGCCAGTACCTCCTGCCCGCCGAACCACAACACCGCGCCCAAGGCCGCAAAGCCGATGAAGGAGATGAAGGCGCCGAAGGCCGAGCGCACCACGGCCAGGCCCAGCGCTGCTTTGAGCGTGCCTTCCACCCGCTCCACATAGCGGTTTACCTCGTACGGCTCGCGGTTGAAGGCCTTGACCACACGCACGCCACTCAGCGCTTCCTCGGCGGCCGCGTTGCTCTCCGCGAGCTGGTCCTGCACCTGGGTGGAGCGCCGGCGCAGTTGCCGCCCGAAGACCACGGCGCTGATGCTGATGAGCGGCGCGAGCACGAGGATGAACAACGACAGCCGCCAGTTGAGGGCCAGCATCAGCACGAGCGAACCGAGGAAGGAGATGGACTGGCCGAGCACGGTGGCAAGGTTACTGGTCAGCGCCGCGCGCAGCAGCGTCACATCGGAGGCCAGGCGCGAGAGCAGTTCGCCGGTGCGCCGGTCGGCGAAGAAGCGCACGCTCAGTTGATGCAGGTGCGCGTAGGTCTGGCGGCGCACGTCCACCACCACGTGCTCACCGACGTAGGTGAGGCAGTAACCCTCGATGAACCGGAAGCCGGCGTTGGCGAGGAAGGTCGCCAGCAGAATCAGCGTGATGCGGTTCAGCTCGGCGGCGGCGTTACGGCCAAAGACGGCGTCCACCAGGTTCTGCATGATCCACGGAAAGACCAGGCTGAGCGCGGAGCTGATGACGAGCGCAATCAAAGCGATCGTCATCTGCGGGACATAGGGCCGCAGGTAACGAAAGAGGCGAAAGACTTGCGCGCGCGAGGGGGGAACGAACGGCTCGTCGGCGGGCCGCGCGGGCCGGCGGAAGGCAGCGAACATGATGGGGATTATACCGGGCGGGAGGGAGGCAGCTGCAGGAGGCAGAAAGCAGAAGGCAGCCACGTCATTGCCTCCTGCTGCTGCCTATTGGTCAAAGAAGAGCGGGAACTCCGTCGCGGACTCCGCTTTCTGCACGAGGGCGCCGATGGGGTGAAATCCGAGCATCACGGGTGCGCCGCCGCCGGAGACGGCCATGCCCACCACCTGGCCGGTGTGCTGGCTGAGGAGGGGCGAGCCGCTCATGCCGCCGGGGTTGAATTGCTCGTCCATCTGCGCCCACACCGCCTCTGGGCCGACGGCGGTGATGGTTCCCTCCCACGCGCGCGGGTTACCCTCGCCATCGCCGAGGCCGCTGTAAAGCGAGACACGCTCACCCTCCTGCGGCGCGCCGCGCGGGTCGGGCGTCAGCACCAGACCCTCATCCACGGACTGAGTCACCTTCAACAGCGCGTAGTCCTTAGTAAAGGTGTAGCCGGTGAAGATACGGCCGGGCGGGCCGTAGAAGGCGTCGAAGGCGGCGACCGCCTCGGCATGGTTGGGCAGAGTGAAGAAGACGCTCTCGAGCGCGCGGCCCGGCCAGCCGGAGAAGTAGAAGCTGTGCACCGTCGTCACGCCGATCACCTCGCCATTCGACAGGCACAGGAGAAAACCGCTCCCGGCCGGCGCGGCGGCCTGGCCGCGATATGCCACCCACTCCGTGAGGCCCGCGTGACCCTGGGGCAACGCGCCGCGCGGCGCGGTGATTGTCGGTTCGGGAGGAATTGGGCCGGACGTGGGCCTAACCGCGAGGCCCGGGATGGGGAGCGCGCGGATCACCGGCTCGACGTTATAGGAGACCCACAGCAGTCCGACGATCAGCAGGATGAGGGCGACGATGACTCCGCGGACGATGAACTTGAGGCGCATCGGAACTACTGAAGCACGGAAAACACCGAAGGCGCTGAAACTGTTCTTGGTGTCATCAGTTTACATCAGCGCCTCGGCGGTCCCAACCACGGCTCCCAGCCTCTCACCGTCCCACCCTCGCTGGCAGAGAGGAGCGTCCGGCCAGCCGGGCCGGCTGACCCCGCACCAACGACCACGTGTGTCTGGGTTTAGCTGTCAGCTGCGTGTACATTTGGTGCGTGTGCACGCAAAAGATGTCAGTGACAGCCGCATCCTGAGCGGAGCGGGCTGCTTTTGCCCGCGCAGTCGAAGGAGCGGCTGACAACCTTTGCGTGCACACTTTGGTGCTTTGCCTCCGCTCCGTGCAGCTCCCTTTGCTATAATTTCACTTTGTCCAGCCCAAGTAGTTCATCCGTTCGAGGCCCCGTTATCCCCTCTCCCCGACTGGGAGAGGGTCGGGAGTGAGAGCCACTGCATGGCACGAGACAAAATCGTCGTCGTCGGCGCGCGCGAGCACAACCTCAAGAACATCACCGTCGAGATTCCCCGCGATCGGTTCGTCGTCATCACCGGCTTGTCCGGCTCCGGCAAGTCGTCGCTGGCCTTCGACACCATCTTTGCCGAGGGTCAGCGGCGCTACGTCGAGTCTCTTTCGGCCTACGCCCGCCAATTCCTCGGGCAGATGGAGAAGCCGGATGTGGATCGGATTGATGGCCTCAGCCCGGCGGTGAGCATTGACCAAAAAGGCGTCAGCCGCAACCCGCGCTCCACCGTCGGCACCGTCACCGAAATCTACGACTACCTGCGCCTGCTGTTTGCCCGCGTGGGCGTGCCGCACTGTCCGACCTGCGGGCGCGAGGTGCGGCCCACCTCCGCCGAGGAGATCGTCAACGCGGTGCTCGCCTACCCGGAGGGCACGAAGATTCAGATCCTCGGGCCAGTGATCCGGGAGCGCAAGGGCCATCATCAGCCGGTGTTCGAAGACCTGCGCAAGAGCGGTTTCACCCGTGTGCGCGTCAACGGCGAGGTGCGCGATCTGAGCGAAGAGATCGAGCTCGAGCGCTACAAGCAGCACACCATCGAAGCGGTGGTGGATCGGCTGGTGGTGCGAAATCAGCAGCCAGACGAGGCGCGCGAGTTCAGGTCTCGGCTTACGGACAGCATCGAGACTGCGCTCAAGCTCGGCAACGGCACGGTCATCGTCAATGACGTTGGCGCGGGCGCCGATCAGCCGTTCTCCGAGAATTTCGCCTGCCCGGTACACGGCCCCATCGGCGTCACCGAGATCGAGCCGCGCACCTTCTCGTTCAACACGCCGCACGGCGCCTGCCCGGCCTGCCAGGGCCTCGGCGTCAAGCTGGAGGTTGATCCGGAGCTTGTCATCCCCAATCGCGATCTGTCCGTGGAGGACGGCGCGATCACGGTGCTGGAGTGGCGCAATCAGGAAGAGGGTCAGGGCGGCTATTACTGGCAGACGCTGGAGGCCGCCGCCCGCCACTACGGCATCCCGCTCGACAAGCCGGTGCGACAGTTGACCGAGAAGCAATTGCACATCCTGTTGTACGGCTCCGACGGCGAGAAGATCCCCGTGCGCTACACCTCGCGCGACGGACGGCAGGCGACGTGGGAAACGACCTACGAGGGCATCATCCCCAACCTCAAGCGGCGCTTCGATGAAACCACCTCGGACTACATCCGCGAGAAGATCCAGCAGTATATGTCCGACCGGCCATGCGAAGAGTGCGGCGGGCGGCGGCTGTGCAAAGAGGCGCTGGCCGTGACGGTGGACGGGCGCAACATCGTGGAGGTGACCGACTGGCCGGTGCTGAAGACGGCGGACTGGGTGAAGGCGCTGCGCAATACGCTGAGCGCGCGCGAGCAAAAGATCGCGGCGCAGATTCTGAAGGAGATCACCGCCCGCCTGCAGTTCCTGGTGGACGTAGGCCTGGACTATCTCACCCTCAGCCGCACGGCGGCCACGCTCTCCGGCGGAGAGGCCCAACGCATCCGCCTTGCCACACAGATCGGCTCGCAACTGATGGGCGTGCTTTACGTCCTCGACGAGCCGAGCATCGGCCTGCACCAGCGCGACAACGCCCGCCTGATCCGCACCCTGCAGAACATGCGCGACCTGGGCAATACCCTGCTGGTGGTGGAGCACGACGACGAGACGATCTTGGCGGCGGACTGGGTTGTGGACCTCGGGCCAGGCGCAGGTGAGCACGGCGGCAAGCTGGTCTTTGAAGGGACGGTGCCGCAACTGCTCAGAGACAAGAAGTCGCTGACGGGCGCCTACCTCTCCGGGCGCAAGAAGATCGAGTTGCCGCGGCACCGGCGCCCGGGCAACGGCAAGGTGCTGACGGTGCGCGGCGCGAAGGAGAATAACCTCAAGGGCATTGACGTGCACATCCCGCTCGGCAAGTTCGTCTGCCTGACGGGCGTCTCCGGCTCGGGTAAGTCATCGCTGCTGGTGGAAGTGCTGTACAAGCGGCTGGCGCAGCTGCTGCACGGCGCGCACGAGCACGCCGGCGCGCACGCCGACCTGGAGGGCTGGGAAGAGATTGACAAGATCATCAACATTGACCAAAGCCCCATCGGCCGCACGCCGCGCAGCAACCCGGCCACCTACGTCGGCCTATTCGATGAGATCCGCACCCTGTTCGCTGAGCTGCCGGACGCGAAGATTCGCGGCTACAAGCCGGGACGTTTCTCGTTCAACGTCAAGGGCGGGCGCTGCGAGGCCTGCCAGGGCCAGGGGCAGGTGCAGATCGAGATGCAGTTCCTGCCCGACATCTTCGTGCCGTGCGAGGTCTGCCATGGCGCGCGCTACAACCGCGAGACTTTGCAGGTTCATTTCAAAGGCAAGAACATCGCCGACGTGCTCGACCTGACGGTGAGCGAAGCCGTGGCCTTCTTCGACGCCCACCCGGCAATCAAGCGCAAGCTGATGACGCTGGAGGAAGTGGGCCTCGGCTACATCCACCTGGGCCAGCCGGCCACCACGCTTTCGGGCGGCGAGGCGCAGCGCACCAAACTCGCCAAAGAGCTCTCCCGCCGCTCCACCGGCAAAACGCTGTACGTGCTGGACGAGCCCTCCGTCGGCCTGCACGCCGCCGACGTGCACAAGCTGGTGGAGGTGCTGCAACGCTTCGTAGACGAGGGCAACACCGTGCTCATCATCGAGCACCATATGGACATCATCAAAGTCGCCGACTGGATCATTGACCTGGGGCCGGAGGGCGGCGACCGCGGCGGCTACCTGGTGGCCGAAGGCACGCCGGAGGAGATCGTCAGGGTCAGGGAAAGTTATACGGGTCAGTTCTTGAAGAAGTATCTGAACGGCGCAAACGGGGTTCGCAAACGAAAGTAGAGGCCCCGACGAACGCTACTTCGCGCGGGTACGAGGTGCGGTTTTCTCAATCCGTGAGAAACCGCCCCGGCAGAGCGGGGGTTTTGCTTTATCATGAGCCGACATGAATCGGCCTGTGGCACTGAATCGCCGCGCGCTCTGGGACGCAACATTGTACGCCGTGCTGCCCATGCACCCGGAGGCAGCCGGCGTGACGCTCGCCGGCGTCGGCCTGTTGCTCAGCGCCGTGTGCACGCAAAAGATGTCAGTGACAGCCGCATCCTGAGCGGAGCGGGCTGCTTTTGCCCGCGCAGTCGAAGGAGCGGCTGACAACCTTTACGTGCACACTCAGCGCCAGCGGCGCCGGGGCGATGAAGGGGGTCGCGTATAATTGTCGCATGCTCGACCTGAAAGTGCCGAACGTCAACGAACGCGACCGCACCCCCGAGGAGGCCATCCGCGCCGTGGTCGAGCACATCGCCCGCCAATTCGACCCGGACAAGATCATCCTCTTCGGCTCGTACGCCTACGGCGACCTCAGGCCGTGGAGCGACGTGGATTTGCTGGTGGTGATGGATGCGCCGGAGGGGGAGTTGACGCCAGCTTTGTAACCCTGGCCGACCGACTCACAGCATTGCAATCGTTTGCCGTCGAAATTCGATATGCCGGCCACACCTCCACTGCAAGATGGCACAATCCGCCCTCGACTCCGCCTCGCACGTGCGCGCCTTCATCCGCGCCAAACTGAAACTTGATTGAGCCGCGATGCGCGATTGGTTCCTCACGCAGGAAGATCCGCTGGCGCTGCGCCTGGCCGCCGACGCCCGCCTGACGCCCACCGACTACGCCGACGACCACATCTGGGAATTGAGCCTGGCCGGCGGCGAACCGCCCGCCCTGGCGCTGCGCACGACCTTCGGCCTGCGCGCCCGCGAGTTGCGCCTGTTCCCCATCTTCAGCGAGGCCGGGCGGACAGTCAGCGACCCGGCCGAGTACACGTTTACGCCGGCCGTGCGCGCCTTCTTCGTCAACTACCTGCGCGTCACCTTCGAGCCGCTGGAGGGGCTGGCCGTCACCGCCCACTACTGGGTTCCGGATTCGCACACGGTCGCCGGGCAGTTCACCCTGGTCAACCATCGCCCGGACGACGAGCTGCGCAACGTACGCTTCGCCCTGGCCGCGCTGCTCAAGCCGCTCGATAACCCGCTGCCGATGACGCCCGACGTCATTGACCGCATCCCTGTGCTGCAAGGCCACAGCGGCAACCTGGATATCGTGGTCGCCCTGGACGGCGACGCGCAGACCGACCAGGCGCCCTTCCCTGAAATCACCCTGGCGCTGGAGTTGCCGCCCGGCCAGCCGGTCGTCGTGCGCTGGGCGCAGGCCGCCGGCTCGGATGCCGCGCCCGCGGCGCTGGCCCGCATCCGCGACGTGTTCGCGCGCGAGTGGGAGGGCGAGTTCGCGCGGATCGAACTGACCAACCGCAGCCTGCTCGACATCGAAACCGGCGATCGCGACTGGGACGCCGCCTTCGCCTTTGCGCAGACCACGGCCCTGCGCTGCTACGTTGGGCCGACGGAGCATCTGCCGCACCCATCGTTCATCTTTACCCGCACCCCGGACAAGGGCTTCTCGCGCCAGGGCGACGGTTCCGACCACAGCTGGCAATGGGACGGCCAGGTCGCCACCGAAGCCTACGTCAACGTGCCGCAGATCACACCCGCCGCGCCGGAGCTGGCCAAGGGCGTCATCCGCAACTGGCTGGCTGTGCAGCAGGAGGACGGCTTCATTGATTGGAAGCCCGGACTGGGCGGGCAGCGCAACAAAGCGCTGTGTCTTCCGCTGCTCGCCGCCATCAGCTGGCTGATCTACGAGTACACCGCGGACCGCGACTTCCTGGCCGAGATCTACCCCGGCTTGCGCCGCTTCCTCGACGTCTGGTTCACCCGCAAACACGACCGCGACGGCGACGGCGTGCCCGAGTGGACGCACACGATCCAATCCGCCTTCGATGACAACCCGAGCTTTGTGAGGTGGAAACCCTGGGCCCAGGGCGCGGACATCAGCGCCGTGGAAGCGCCCGACCTGGCGAGTTACCTCTACCGCGAGTGTGTAACGCTCAGCCGGATGGCGGCGGAGCTGGAGCTGCCCGCCGACCCGATCCTTGCCCAGCGGGCCTCCCTGCTCAAATCCGCGGTGGACGCCATGTGGCGCGCGGACTCGATGTCCTACCACTACGTAGATCGCGACTCGCACGAGGTGACGCGCGGGGAGATGCTCGTCGAGCGGCGCGGCAGTTTTGCCGAGGACCTATCACGCCGCTTCCTGGCGCCGGCGCGGCTCCTCGTCAAGGCCATCGGCCCGCGCGACGCGCCCCGGCCCAACATGGTGGTGTCCTTCAGCGGGCGCGGGCGGCGCGGGCGACAACGCGTGGAGACTCTCAAACGCACGCATGCACAGTGGTACTTCGGCATCGGCACGGCGGTGAGCGAGAAGCTGTACGCCGAACTCGACCGCATTGAAGTGACCGGCCTGAGCAACGACTTTACCGTGACCGTCTCCGTTGTGGATACCTCGCGGCAAGACCAGACCCTGTTGCTGCCGCTGTGGGCCGGGATCCCGGACGCGGCGCGCGCCGCGGCCCTGGTGCGCCACACCCTCACCGATCCGGCGCGCTACTGGCGGCCCTATGGCCTCCCCAATTGCTCGGCGCAAGACCCGGCCTACGCGCCCGATAACCGCGACGGCTCGGGCGGCGTATGGCTGATGTGGAACACGATGCTGGGCGAAGGGCTGATCGCGTACGGCTACCGGGCCGAAGCTGCCGAGCTGATTGCGCGGCTGATGACGGCGATGCTTCACACCCTGAGGAACGACCAGTGCTTCCGCGAGGCATACAACAGCGACAGATTAGAAGGATTGGGTGAAAAGGATTACCTGTGGGGAGTTGCACCGGTACACCTCTTCCTGCGCGCCGCCGGCCTGCGCATCCTCACCCCGCGGCGAGTCTTCCTCGAAGGCTACAACCCCTTTCCGTGGCCGGTCACGGTGCGCTGGAAAGGCGTCAGTGTAACGAGGGAGTCCGGCTCGGCGGTAACGCGCGTCAGCTTCCCTTCCGGCCGCCAGGCCACCGTCAACGACGAAACGCCGCAATTCGTCGTGGACGAGCCAACCTAGACAGGCCGCCGGTCGGCTTTAGTCGCCCAACGCCTGCAAGTTGGCCCCGCAATAGGGACAGGCGTAGGGGTTGGCCGGGTCGCGCGCTGGCAACGTGCGCGGCGGCGCACCACAGTAAGGGCAGATATCGGGCAGGCGCACCGGCCGGGTGGTCTCAAGCGATTCGGCTTGCAAAACGACCCGCTCAGGCGCAGAAGAAACGAACGGCGTGGGCGGCGTCGTGAGGGATGGAGGAATGATAGGCGCTTCGGCTTCGGGCGAGCGCTCCGTGGCAGCCGGCGCATCTGCCTGCAGCAACGCGCCAGCCACCATGCTCAGGCCGATCACGATCAGGATCCCCGGCCACCACCAACCCGTGAGGAATAACACCCCCAGGCCGATCAGCCAGATGGCGCTTTGCGCAGCCCGGGCCTGCGGCGAGTCGGGGCGGCGGCGTTTGGAACGGTGATGCGGACGCATGGCCTCTCCAGGGTGATGCATTGATATTACGGACACGGCCGGCTAAGGTTCCGCGCAAGGGTGCATTCCAGATTTTTGGCCGCCCTTCGACTGCACGCCGCTCAACGAGCGGCGCTCCGCTCAGGGCGCAGCCTGCCAAATAAAATAATAGAAATGCACCCGCGCGCAAGCGTCTCTCGCGTGACGGACGCTCGTCAGATATAATCAGCCTGCGTCTCCTTAGCTCAATTGGCAGAGCACACGGCTTACATCCGTGGGGTTATAGGTTCGAGTCCTATAGGAGGCACTTTCGCCAGAATCCAGACGCAATGAGCCGCCGGCAAAACTCCGGCGGCTCATTGGTTTCAAACCGAATTTGTGGAACGGAACGCTCAGCGACGCAATATTCGGCGAGCAGGCGCAGGTGCCAGGGCCGGAGTCTTCGGCGCGCCCCAAGCCCGGAGCGCCTCGGTCAACCACTGGGTGGCGCGCTTGAGTTTAGCTTGCACGAAAAATTGTGACCGGCGCATAGTTCCTCATCCGCGAATAACTGTAGTCAACAGGATACTGTAAGTGACGGGTCGCAGACGGTTGGAGTACGTTAGCCTTTATTGGTCTCCATCTCTGACGCGCGGAATTATACCGCCTTTATCTCCGAATCAAGGGTAGGAACAACCTGTTCAGCAGATTCTCAACTCCTAGCCCGGCGCTCACCGGCCCATGGCGCGTCTCGCGGCCGTGCGTATCCACGTCCACCAGCCAGTACCACCACACGCCCACCGCCGGCGCCCGATCCAGGTGCCGATAGCTTGCTCCCGTCGCGCTGTTGCCGGAGGCCGGCACGAAGGCCACGACTTCTGCCAGGGCAAAGTCGTTGGCCGGCGCGCGGTACAGCTTGAAGCCAAGGTTATCCACCTCTGCAGCCGTCTCCCAGGCCAGCTCGATCTCTGCGCCGCTGACGCTCGCCACGCGGAAGTCCGTCAGCTCCACCGCCGTCGGCACGTTCACCACGATCACGGCGTCGTTCACGTCGTTGGCGTCGTTACCGAACACATCCTCCGCGCCCAGCACTGAGGCGGTGTTGGTGGTGCTGGTGATATCCTGCACCACGCGGAAGACGGTGGTGATGAGCACACCCTGGCCGGGCAGCAGGTTGCTGCCGAAGCCGTTCGGCGCGGCCCGGGTGAGGTCGCTCCAGGTCAGGTTGCCATCATCCGCGTTGTCATCCGGCGCGGGCGAGGCCGAGACGAACGACAGGTTAGCTGGATCGTACACATCCAGCAGCGGCAATACGTCAATGACGCTCGGGCCGGTGTTGGTGATGTGGATGGTGAACGTCACCAGGTTGGGCGCGAGCAGATCCACGTCGGCGGACAGGAGCTGCTTATCCACGACCACGCTCGGGTCGGCGAGCACGATAGGCGCACTGGCGGTGTCGGTCAGCGGCTGCCCGCCCGGCGTCAGGCCGGTGACCTCGGCGACATTGTCGAACGTGCCCAGCGCCCCCGGCGAGGCGGTGACCGCGAAGGTGACGACCAGCGATTGGCCGGAGGTCAGCGGGCCGAGATTGTTCCACACTAGCAGCGGCGCAGCGTTCACATCCGGCGCAGCCGGCGAGGCGGATCCGGGCAGGAAGTTGAAGCCGGACGGCAGCGTGTCCGTGAGAGTCACCGGGTTGAGGGTGAGCGCGCCCGTGTTGGTGAAGCGCAGTGTGTACGTGATGGGCTGCCCGAAGACCGCTGTGCCCGGCGTCACTTCCTTGGTGAGCGCGATGCCGGCCGAATTGAGCGGCGTGACGTCGCTCGAAGTGTTGTCGCTCGGCGTCGGGTCCGGCCCGTTCGTCCCGTCATCACCGATGACGGCGGTGTTGGCAATCTCCGTCACGCCGAGTGGGACGGGATTGACGACCGTCAGGACGAAATCCACCGAGCCGCTTGCGCCGGCGTTGAGCGCGCCTACCGTGAAGGTGCACACGCTGCCCGCAGCGGTGTTCGGCGTGCACGCCCAGCCCGAGCCGGTGAAGGTGGTGTGGGCCGGCACCGTCTCGGTCAGGATCACGCCGGTAGCGGCCTGATTCCCGGCGTTGGTGTAGGTGAGCGTATAAGTCAACACCGCGCCCGGCATGGTGCTCACCCCACCGTCGGTCTTGCTGATCTGCAGGTCGGGCGCGGCGGTCAGCGGCGTGGCCTCGCTCGAAGTGTTGTCGCTCGGCGTCGGGTCTGGCCCGTTCGTCCCGTCATCGCCGATGACGGCGGTGTTGGCGATCTCCGTCACGCCCGCCGGCACCGCCGCATTGACGGTCACGACGAACGTCGCAGCGCCGCTCACGCCGGCGTTGAGCGCGCCTACCGTGAAGGTGCACACGCTGCCCGCAGCGGTGTTCGGCGTGCACGCCCAGCCCGAGCCGGTGAAGGTGGTGTGGGCCGGCACCGTCTCGGTCAGGATCACGCCGGTAGCGGCCTGATTCCCGGCGTTGGTGTAGGTGAGCGTATAAGTCAACACCGCGCCCGGCATGGTGCTCACCCCACCGTCGGTCTTGCTGATCTGCAGGTCGGGCGCGGCGGTCAGCGGCGTGGCCTCGCTCGAAGTGTTGTCGCTCGGCGTCGGGTCTGGCCCGTTCGTCCCGTCATCGCCGATGACGGCGGTGTTGGCGATCTCCGTCACGCCCGCCGGCACCGCCGCATTGACGGTCACGACGAACGTCGCAGCGCCGCTCACGCCGGCGTTGAGCGCGCCTACCGTGAAGGTGCACACGCTGCCCGCAGCGGTGTTCGGCGTGCACGCCCAGCCCGAGCCGGTGAAGGTGGTGTGGGCCGGCACCGTCTCGGTCAGGATCACGCCGGTAGCGGCCTGATTCCCGGCGTTGGTGTAGGTGAGCGTATAGGTCAACACCACGCCCGGCATGGTGCTCACCCCACCGTCGGTCTTGCTGATTTGCAGGTCGGGCGCGGCGCTGAGCGTGTCCGTGTCGTCGTCGGTGTTGTTGGCGGGCGTGGGGTCGGCGCCGTGTGTGCCATCGTCCGCGACCGTGGCCGTGTTGGTGATGGTGGTGACGCCGGCCGGCGCCGGGCTGACCACGGTCACGGCAAAGCGCACGCTGGTTGAGGCCCCGCCGGCCAGCGTCCCCAGACTGGTGGTGCAGATCGTCCCCGCCGGCGCGCCGTCCGCGCAGCTCCACACCATCGGCAGGCTGGCGGCCGCGTTGAAGGTCGTGTTCGCGGGCACCGTCTCGGTCACCGTTACGTTGTCGGCCGCGCGCGCGTTGGTGTTGGTGATCGTCAGCGTGTAGGTCAGCGTCTGTCCGGGGACTACGATCGTCAGGCCGTCATCCTTGGTGAGGCGCAGGTCGGGCGTGATGATGGTGAGGTTGGCCGAGCCGCTCACATCCGGCTCGTCGCGTTCGTTGGGATCGTTGCCGGGCAGGGTGGTGGCCTGAGTTACGGTGGCGGTGTTGGACACGACTGTACCATGAGTGAGCGAGCCGGCCAGCGTGGCGGTGAAGGTGAAGGAGCGATTTTCGCCAGCCGGGATGTCGCCGCCCAGGTACCGAATCGTCGTGGTCACGCCGGTGGTGGCCGTGCTGAAGGTAAAGCCCGCCGGCGTGCTGCCTTCCGTGAAGTTGGAGAACTGCGCGTTGAGGAGCACATCCTCCACCACCACATCGAACATCGTGCTCAGGCCGGTGTTGCTGACCACCAGCGTAACCGTAACGACATCGTTGGGCGAGGCCGGGTTGGGCGCAAACGACTTGGTGATGACGGGCCTGGGTTCGACGACGGTGGCGGTGATGACCGGCGACAGGGTCAGCGCCGCGCCGGCACGCAGCGTCGCGCGGTTGGGCAACGCCGTCGGTCCGGGCGGCGTAAAGCCCACGTTGCCGGGCACGTCGAGCACACGGGCCGTCAGCCGCACCGCGAACGAGTTGTTGCTTGGGTCGTTATCGGCCGGCACGGTGACCGAGCCGAAGTCGAAGATGACGTCGGCGCCGTTCCCGCCGGTCGCAGTGATGGTGGGGGCGGGCAGCACACCGCCAAAGCTGCTGCTATCCACAACCGCCGAGCCGGGCACGTAAGCTAACCCGTTCGGCAGGTCGTCGGTGATGATGACCGAGGGGATGATGCTCTCCGGCAACGTAGCGGTCAGCACATAGGTGACCAGCTCGCCGATGGTCACGGCGTTGCCTGCGGTGTGCACGGCCGAGGTCGCTTCCAGGGCTTTGAGGAACAGCCCCGTGTCCACGGCAACAGCCGCCGAGCTGCTGGCCCGATGATCGTTGTCCGCGCCGCCGGGGTTGGTCACATCGCCGGTGCGCTCGGTGGAGGCCGGGTTGTACGGCGATTGTGGCGAGGTGACTGCGCCGGGCAGGCTGGTCCACTGCAGATTGGCCGTGTTGGTGATGAGCTGGCCCGGCTCAACGCCGGCGTTGAGC